>JAEYTI010000267.1 GCA_023434145.1 Chloroflexota bacterium
CCCCAAAATGAAAACATAAAATAGATGTAGAATAATTGTTCTAGCAACCAAAGTTTCTGTTATAATCGAACGGTACGATGGTCCTGATCCTTCGAAAGAAACAAAACCGTAACCACATTGGGGAATATAACCCGCCGCTGCCTGTAAATCGATTACCCTATGCCTGTAACGTGGTCTACCGAACAAGTGCTCGATCTCGCGCCGGATGAGACGTCGCGCAAGAACGCCGGTACGCTGGCGCTCCCGCGGCGGTGGCGGCGCTTTCACCAATCCCACACAAACGGCCAGCACGTTATTTGGGGCGAATGCCAGGGATCCGGGTCGGATCCATACCGATGCCAGGTAGATCTAAATGGCCCGGCGTACACGTGCTCTTGCCCCAGCCGCAAGGTGCCTTGCAAGCATTCGTTGGGGTTGTTCCTGCTGTATGCCGGGCAGCCGAGCACGTTTGAAACCGCCTCTCCGCCAGACTGGGTGGCTGCATGGCTGGCAAAACGCGCCGACTTGCATGAGCGCCGGGCTGCCAAGGCCCAGGCCAGCACTGCCGACAGCGACCGCGAACAGGCGCAGAAGCAGCAAGCAAAGGCCCAGGCGCAGGCCAAACGCGCCTCCGAACGCGACCAGAAGATCCGCGCGGGGCTCGACGACCTGGAAACCTGGCTGCACGATTTGCTGCGCCAGGGGCTGATTGCTGCGCAGGGACAGCCGCGCGCCTTCTGGGAATCGACCGCCGCCCGGTTGGTGGATGCCCAGGCGCCAGGGCTAGCGCGGCTGGTTCGCGCCCTGCCGGGCATCGCCGCCTCGGGCGAGGGCTGGCAAGAGCGCATGATTGCCCAGGTGGGGCGGCTGTATCTGGCGTTGGAAGGCTACCGCCGCATCGATACCCTGCCCGCCCCCGAACAGGCAGATCTGCGCACCGCAATTGGATTTGTCCTCAAACAGGAAGACCTGATGGGCGAACCTGGCCTCTCTGATACCTGGTTGGTGTTGGGCCGCGAGGTGGAAGAGGATGCCGGGCTGCGTGCGCAGCGCGTTTGGCTGTGGGGGCAGGCGACCAACCGCCCCGCATTGATCTTGAGCTTTGCGCAGGGCAGCGGGTCGACGTCCACCGGCAAATTAGATGCCAGCCTGTCGCCTGGCATGGCACTCTCTGCTGAGCTGGTGTTTTATCCCAGCGCCTATCCAGCACGCGCGGTCGTGCGCACGCGCGGCCCCGCGGAGGCTCTGCCCGCCGATATGCCCGGCTGTGACGGCCTGCTCGAAGCGACTGCCGGATACGCCGCCGCGCTGGCCCGCTCTCCGTGGATCGAACGATACCCGGTCGCCGTGCGCGGAGTCTGCCCGGTGAATACCGGCGGAGGTTGGGCCGTGATCGACCGTGAAGGCCGCCGGGTTCCGCTGGCGCCGCGCTTCACCGAGGGCTGGGCCATGCTGGCGATCAGCGGCGGGCGGCCAATTGACCTGTTCGGCGAGTGGAACGGCGAAACGCTGCTGCCGCTCTCTGTTTGGAACGACGATGGCTTTTACGCCTTCCGCCCGCGGATCGAGTAACCTATGACAATCATCAACGCCCCCCGCACAGAAACGCTCTGGCAAGCGATCTCCGAATCCGCCCTGCTCGGTACGCAGCGCAGGCCATTTGCCGCGCCCGAACTCGCATCCGATGATGCGCTCGATGCGTTGGTCTTCCCAGGCGGCGAGACGAACCTGTTGCGCGCCGCTGCTGTGCTTTCGCATTATCGGCGCGCCGGGAAGCTCCCGGGAATTTCGGAAGAAACAAGCCAGAGCGAGGTATCGCCATACGTGGACCTGCCGCGATGCTCTCCCCGCGCGGGGCAGCTTTTGGTGCAGATCCTCACCATCAACGGCTATGCGCCGCTGCTTAGCGAATGGCTGGAGACCGCCGAACGCGCCGGGCAGCGCGTGCGCGAGGAGCATCTGCCGCTGCTGCTTGCGCAGCAAAAACTGATCGAGAATCTACGCCCGGTGCTGCTGCCCGCCCTGGGCGAGCGCGGGCGCTGGCTGGCAGCCCAAAACCCAGAATGGGCGCCATACATCCGGTTTGCCGGTGACGAGGTCTGGCATGAGGGAGCGAAGAAGGAACGCCTAGCATATCTGAAAGATCTGCGCGCCGCAGAGCCAGACCGGGCGCGCGATCTGCTGGCGGGCACGTGGGTGCAAGAGCCGCCCCCCGACCGCGCCGCGTTCCTCGACGTGCTGGCAACCAACCTGAGCATGGCCGACGAGCCGTTTTTAGAAAGCGTGCTGGACGATCGCCGCAAAGAGATCCGCAAGGCGGCGGCGCTGCTGCTGGCCCGGCTGCCTGAATCGCGACTGGTGCAGCGGATGACCGAACGCGCCCGCAAACTGCTAGCCTGGAAAAGCGGGCTACTGCGATCCTCGCTGGACGTACACCCACCCGCCGGCTTGGACGAAGCTATGCTGCGTGATGGGCTGGAATATAAGCCGCCCACTGGGATGAAGATGGGTGAGAAAGCCTGGTGGCTGGCGCAGATCACCGGTATGGTGCCGCCGCGTAACTGGTCTGCGGGCTGGAACAAGCGTCCCTCGGTCATTATCGATCTGGCGCGCAAGCACGAATGGGAAGAGGCCCTGCTGATGGGCTGGACACAGGCCGCCTTGCGCTCCGGCGATGAAGGCTGGCTGGAAGCACTGGTGGGCTACGCCATGCGCGCCGAGGACCTTTCGCGCACGATGGATTTGTTTGCCGACCTGCCTGCCCCGCTCAAAGAGAAGCTGCTCATCCCGGTGCTGAACGAGCACCCACCACTCAGCTTCGACGCGCCCGCTTCTTTCTACATCACCGCCTGCCGCCACCCGTGGAGCCCCGAGCTGACCGACGACGTCACCGACTGCGTCTGCTGGGTGCTGCAAAAAGGCGAGCAGCAGCCCTGGCGATGGGAAAAGCTGATGCGCGATATCGTCCCTTACCCGCACCTGAGCCGTCTGGACGAAACCATCCGGCGGATCGAATCGGTTCTCTCCCACCGAAACGCCCCCGACCCGTATGCCGCGGGGCTGGCGAGCATGCTCAAATTCCGCTTGGAAATTGCAAAATCATTTCAACATTCACAAACCGACAGTGCCGGTTTGTGAATGTTGAAAGAGAAACCAGGAGCCAAAAAATGACCCAAACCATCCTTCGCCCGCATGCCGAGCAAGAGTACGCCGCCGAGCTATCCGCCATCGAGCGGCAGGACGACCGCTCTCACCCACCCAACTGGAATCTCTCGCCGTGGGGCGTGGCGCTCTACATCCTCGGCGGAGAGCTGCCGGATGGCACGCCTATCACGCCTAAGTACATCGGCAGCCGGCGGATCGTGGAGATTGCCATTGCCACCCTGGCCACCGACCGGGCACTGCTGCTGCTAGGCCTGCCCGGCACGGCCAAGACCTGGCTCTCAGAGCATCTGGCCGCGGCCATCTCCGGTGACTCCTCGCTGATGGTGCAGGGTACTGCTGGAACCAACGAGGACATGCTGCGCTACAGTTGGAATTACGCCCGGCTGCTGGCGGAGGGTCCCACCGCGCAGGCGATGGTCGCCAGCCCGGTGATGCGCGCGATGACGCATGGCAAGATCGCTCGCGTGGAAGAGCTGACCCGCCTACCCTCCGACGTGCAGGATACGCTCATCACCATACTCTCGGAAAAGGTGCTGCCGATCCCCGAACTGAACAGCGAAGTGCAGGCCGTGAAGGGCTTTAACGTGATCGCCACCGCCAACAACCGCGACCGGGGCGTGAACGAGCTCTCCAGCGCGCTCAAGCGCCGCTTCAACACCGTAATCCTGCCGGTGCCCGATACGTTGGAGGAAGAAGTGACCATCATCCAGGCCCGTGTAGAGAGCCTGGGCCGCACGCTGGAACTGCCCGCCGAAAAGCCGCCACTGGAGGAGATCCGCCGCGTGGTGACCATCTTCCGCGAGCTGCGCAGCGGCATCACGCAGGATGGCAAGGTGAAGATCAAGTCGCCGACCAGCACGCTCAGCACCGCCGAGGCGATTTCGGTGATCAACCAGGGGCTGTCGCTCGCCGCGCACTTTGGCGATGGGCTCATGCGCTCCGCTGACGTGGCTTCCGGGCTGGTTGGCGCGGTGGTCAAAGACCCCGTGCAAGATCGACTCGTCTGGCAGGAATATCTGGAGACGGTGATGAAAGAGCGCAGCGCCTGGAAAGACCTCTACCGAGCCTGCAAGGAAGTGGCGGATTAGTTTTGTTGTTTCGAAAATTGACGCAGTCAATTTTTGAAACAACAGGGGAAGACGATGGCTGGAAACCCTCCTCGCAACACGACAGCAGAAGGCAGAGTGCACATCTTTGGCATCCGCCACCATGGGCCAGGTTCTGCCCGCAGCCTGAAGGCCGCGTTTGAGACTCTACGCCCGGACCTGGTGCTGGTGGAAGGCCCACCAGAGGCAAATCACCTGCTGCCACTGGCCCTGCACGAGACGATGCAGCCGCCGGTAGCCCTGCTGATCTACGCGCCAGATGATCCCACCGCCTCGGCCTATTACCCATTCGCGGAGTACTCACCGGAGTGGCAGGCGGTGCGCTGGGCATTGGCGAACCAGATACCTGTGCAGATGATGGATCTAGGCCAGTCGTTCCAGATGGGCGTGGCGCGGGCGGTGGAAGAGCAGCAGGCCAACCAGCCGCCGCCGGAACCGGAAGACGAGGACGTGATCGCTCCAGAAGGCGACCTTATGGAGCCGGAGATGGAAAGCGAACCGCCATCCCTACCCCAACCCGGCGAACCGTTGGGACTGCTGGCAGAAGCCGCCGGGTACAGCGAATCCGAGCAGTGGTGGGAGCATCTCGTCGAGCAGTACCGCGACGGCTCCCACTATGCGCCGGAAGATGCGTTCGCCGCCATCCTCGAAGCGATGACGGTGCTGCGCGAGGAAGTACCCACTCCCGATGACTGGATGGGCCAGCGGCGCGAGGCGGCGATGCGCCAGTCGATCCGCGCAGGGCTGGAAGAAGGCCGTCAGCGCATCGCTGTGGTGTGCGGCGCGTGGCACTCCCCAGCGCTCCGCAGCCTGGATGACGTCGAAATCGACGAAGAACTGCTGCGCGATCTGCCCCAGTTGGACGTACGCGCCACCTGGGTACCGTGGACCAACGCCCGGCTAGCGCGCACCAGCGGCTACGGCGCGGGGATCGAGTCGCCGGGCTGGTACCAGCATCTATGGAGCACCGGAAAAGATGTAACCGAGCGCTGGATGATCCACGTGGCGCGCCTGCTGCGTTCCGAGGATCTGGACGTCTCTCCCGCCAATGTGATCGAAGCGGTGCGGCTGGCGGAGACTCTCGCAGCCCTGCGCGGCCGCCCGCTGCCGGGCCTGCCCGAGCTGAACGAAGCCGCCCTGACGGTGTTCTGCTTTGGCAACGCGCTGCCCATGCGCCTGATTGAAGAAAAGCTGATCGTCGGCGACCGGCTGGGCAGCGTTCCACCCATCACGCCGATGGCGCCTCTGCAACAGGACTTCGACCGGCAGGTGGCGCGGTTGAAGCTGCCCGTTGAGGCTACTGAAAAACTGATCGACCTGGATCTGCGCCGCCCGCTGGATCTGGCTCGCAGCCATCTGTTCCACCGGCTCAACCTGCTGGGCGTGCCGTGGGGACGCAACACCGACGCAGCCTTGCAAGCCGCCGGGAAGGGTCGCGGTGGCACCTTCCACGAGATCTGGCGGCTCAAGTGGCAGCCCGAACTGGCGGTAGCGCTGATCGAAGCCGGTCAGTGGGGCAGCACCCTTGCTGGAGCGGCCTCCACCAAGGCCTGCCACATGGCTGACACGGCCCCAGACCTGATCGCCCTAACCTCGTTGGTAGAAGACGTACTGCTGGCCGAGCTGCCCGACGCGATCCGCCGCCTGATGGACAGCCTGCAAGCCCACGCCGCCGTCTCTGCCGACACGCTGCATCTGATGCAGGCCCTCCCTCCGCTGGTTTCGGTGATGCGCTACGGCAACGTGCGACAGACCGATTCGGCCATGGTGGCAGAAGTAGTAGACGGGCTGTTCACCCGCGTGTGCATCGGCCTGCCCTCCGCCTGCCAATCGCTCAACGACGATGGCGCAGCGGAGATGTTCGACCAGATCTTGCAAGTGGATGACGCTGTCGCCCGCCTGGGTGAGGAGAAATACCACGAACCCTGGCACCGGACTCTGGCAATGCTGGCGGATATCCCCAACCTGCACGGCCTGATTGCCGGGCGCGCCGTGCGCATCCTTCTGGACGGCGGTGCGATCATCGCCGAAGAAGCGGCCCGCCGCATGGGACTGGGCCTGTCCACTGCATCGCAGCCTTCTTATGCCGCCGCCTGGATCGAAGGCTTTCTGCACGGCAGCGGGCAGATTTTGATCCATGACCCGGCCCTGCTGAGGATGATCGACTCGTGGCTCAGCCGCCTGCCGGAAGAGATCTTCTTGCAACTTCTTCCCCTGCTGCGCCGGACGTTTGGGCAGTTCGCACGCCCGGAGCGCCGAAACATCGGCGAGCGGGTGAAGCGCGAAGGGGCTGGAATGCGAACTGCGGGTATGCGTGACTCAGCCAGCGCCGACTTTGACCTTGCCCGCGCCGAAGCTGTGCTTCCGCTGGTTGCGCGCTTGCTCGGCTTTGATTGGCCGGACCACGAGGAAACCGTATGAGCGACGAGAACACACCAAAGGGTACAGACCAACAATCAATCGATCTGATCGGCCAGCCTGCTGGCGACAGGCTGCGCCGCTGGCGGCTGGTGCTGGGCGGCGGCGAGGCCGACGGGATGGACGTTTCCCTTTCGGGCAACGACGACCGCATGGACCGTGCCCTGCAAGCCTTATACGACTCCGAACGCACCGGCGGACTGGGATCCTCCGCCCCCTACGTGGCGCGCTGGCTGGGCGATATCCGCAGCTACTTCCCTGCATCCGTGGTACGTGTAATGCAGAAAGACGCGCTGGAGCGCCTTAACCTGCGCCAGATGCTGCTAGAGCCCGAGCTGCTGGAAGCAGTCGAGGCCGATGTGCATCTTGTCGCAACGCTGATTGCCCTGAACAGCGTGATGCCGGCCCGCACTCGCGAGACGGCCCGCGCTGTGGTTCGCCGGGTGGTCGAAGACCTGGAAAAGCGGCTGGCAAACGCCACCCGGCAGGCAGTGCTCGGCGCACTGAACAAAGCCGAGCGCAACCTGCGCCCGCGCTACAACGAGATCGACTGGCGGCAGACCATCCACCGCAACCTCAAACACTACCAGCCCGCCTATCGAACCATCATCCCCGACCGGCTGATCGGCTACGGGCGCAAGCGCGCCACCTCACTGCCCCAGCGGACCATCATCCTGGCGGTGGACCAGTCCGGCTCGATGGCGTCATCGGTGGTGTACACCGGCATCTTTGGCGCCGTGCTGGCGACCCTGCGCGCGGTGAAAACGCACGTGATCGCCTTTGATACTGCCGTAGTCGACCTGACCGAGCATATAGACGACCCGGTGGAACTGCTGTTCGGTACGCAGCTCGGCGGCGGCACCGATATTCGCCGGGCGCTGGCCTACTGCCAGGGGCTCGTGCAGCAGCCACAGGATACGATTTTGGTGCTAATCAGCGACCTGTTCGAAGGCGGCGACGTGAAGGAAATGCTGCACCGCGCCGGAGAGCTGGTCACCTCCGGCGTGCAGGTGATCTGCCTGCTGGCGCTGGGTGATGACGGTCGCCCCGCTTACAACCAGACTGCCGCCGCAGAGCTTGCCGCAATGGGCATCCCCGCCTTCGCCTGCACCCCTGATCTGTTTCCCGATCTGATGGCGGCGGCAATCCAGCGGCTGGATATCAACCAGTGGGCGGCTCAGAACGAAGTAGTGACGCATCGGGCGAGGGAATAGTATTGTCTACACCTCGTGTAACCTGCCATCCCTGACATCATAAACAAAACCACGCACTGGCACATCCTTTGGCATCCATGGGTGCGACCTTATTTTTTCGACCTGTTCTCGTACATTCTCTTCTAAATCTGCAAAGGGATGAAATGTTGCTGGGATGGCAGTGGTGGCTTGCGTCTTCTCCTCAAGCCGCTTTATAAGATCCTCGTCTTGAAAAGTCTGCATCCCGCAGTCGGTATGGTTGATCACCATAAATTCCTGGGTACCGAGTAAGTGATGTGAGATGATTAAGGATCGCAGTACATCCTCCGTGACAATACCACCTGCGTTCCGGAGGATATGCGCATCCCCCACCTTTAGCCCAAGTGCCTGCTCTATGCTTAGCCGGGCATCCATGCAGGCAACAATGGCGAGCTTGCGAGCAGGCGGCCTCTGTAGGCCACCCAGCTCGAACTTTTCCGCATAACGTTTGTTTGCCTCAATGGCCTCGTCGATCGTGGACATCGCTTCTATCCTCCTCAAAAAGACTCGAAAGATTGTAGCACCAGTAGATTGACAAGGGTGATGTTTTGTTGTTGGTCAGCTTCGCTGACCAACAACAAAACATCACCCTTATCCTGAATCTGCGTTAATTCGAGTAAAATTCCGTTCATGACCCAACCGCTGCCGCTCGGAAAACTGCCCCACGACTTGCTGGCCAAACTACTGGCCAATGCTCCCATCAAAGACCCGCGCGTGATGTACGGCCCGGGTATCGGCCTGGACTGTGCCGTAGTAGATCTGGGCGAGCGCGTGTTGGTGTTCAAGTCCGACCCGATCACCTTTGCCACCGACGATATCGGCTGGTACGCGGTGCAGATCAACGCCAACGACGTTGCGACCACCGGTGCGACCCCGCGCTGGATGCTCGCGACCCTGCTGCTGCCAGAAAACACGACCACCGAGGAAAGCACTGCGATAATTTTTGACCAGATGTACCGTGCTGCTGCCGCGCTGGGAATTTCAGTCGTCGGCGGGCATACCGAGATCACCTATGACCTGCACCGGCCCATCCTGGTCGGCACGCTGATCGGTGAGGTGGACCGCGAACACCTGATCGTACCCGCCAACGTTGTCCCAGGTGATCGGGTGCTGCTGACCAAAGGCGTGCCGATTGAAGCCACCGGGCTGCTGGCGCGCGAGTTTCCTGAGCGGCTGCGCGGCGTGCTGACGGATGCGGAATTAGAAGAAGCCCGGCATTATCTCTATAAGCCCGGCATCAGCGTCGTGCGCGACGCGCAGATCGCCACCCAGGCTGGAAGCGTCCACGCCATGCATGACCCCACCGAGGGCGGGCTGGCCTCCGCGCTGTGGGAGCTTGCCGAAGCCAGCGGTCGTACGCTACGCGTCGATCCTGCCGCTGTACCCGTGCCGGACCTGCCCGGGCGAGTGTGCGCTGCATTTGGCCTCAATCCACTGGCAACCATTGCCTCCGGCGCGCTGCTGATGGCGGTCGCCGCGAGTGACGCAGATGGTATCCGCGCCGCGCTGGAAGCAGAGGGCATCCCCTGCGCCGAGATTGGCGTTGTGGAAGCAGGTTCGCCAGCGGTGCTCCAACCCAATGGTGCGCTGCTCCCCCGTCCGGCCCGTGACGAGATCGCGCGGGTGTACGAAACGCCTTAATCGCTCCCTTCGGGAGCAAAAAAAGTGGGTGTTGAAATAGCTTCGCGATTTCAACACCCACAACTTTCTTAATCCTTCATCTCGTTGCGCAGCAGGCCGTTGAAGAACATGCCGATCAGGCTGATGATCAGCGCGCCGAGGAAGGCCGGCAGGAAGCCATCGACCTCGAAGCCGAAGCCAAAGCGCGTACCGATCAGGCCGGTCAGGTAGAACAGCAGGGTATTGATCAACAGCATGCCCAGCCCCAGCGTCAAGACGATCACCGGGCAGCTCATCACCACCAGAATAGGCCGGAGCACGGCGTTGATTACGGCGAAGATCAGCGCCAGCAGCAGGTAATTGACCCAGACGTTCTCGCCCATCGGGTCGATCCCATTGCCGTTGAGGATACTGATTGCCACGAAGAAAGCGAAAGCGTTGATTACCAGTTGGATGATAAATTTTTTCATATTCACGATGGCCTCCACGTTAAAGTATACGCGCCCAGGAGCAGAAAGTTTCACGCGTCAGCCGGCAGGCGCTACCGGGGCGGCTGCAGTGGAATGCTCATCCAGACCAACGTTTGGTGATGGGCAAAACCAGCCTGCTGGAAAGCAACCGCCGCTCGCCCAGCCGGATAGTTAACAGAAAGCGGGCGCACGCGGCGCGAGAGCGCCCGGCGTGCGTGTGGCAGCAGCACGCGCAAGGCAAGATCTTCATAGTCAGGGTCGGCAGCCGCCCACAGCACATCCATCGATGAGCGCATCGGCTCCCAGGTGATGAAGCCAACCGGTTTGTTATTGTGATACGCGGCCCAATTCTCTTGTGGTTCGCCACGCAGCCAGCGCAGGATGGCCTGGAACGGGTCCGGGTTGAGGCGCGAAAAGCTGATCGGCAGATTCCACGCTACCTCGGGCGGGTAGGTGTCACGCAGCAAGCGCTGCTGCACGGGCCAGTCCTCGCCGCGGCGCCGCGACACGTGGATTCCGTGCGCTGGGAGCATGCTCTCCTGTACCATCAGCGGGCTGAGCCAGGTCGTGCGGCGCGTGCGCTCAATGAAGCCCAGCGACAAGTACAAGTGGTAGGCGGTGGGGTTATCATCGCGCACCTGCAGCCACGCCATTTCTACCCCGCGTTCCGCCAGATGATCGAGGGCGGCCTGAGTCAGGTAGCGACCGATTCCGCGCCGCCGGTAATCGGGATGCACCGCCACATTGGCAATCAGGTAGGTGACTTTCCCGCCCCGGTTGATTGGGATCAAGCTCAGGTTGCCGACGATCTTGCTATCCTCTTCCCACACAAAGCCAAACAGCGGCGTGGCGATACGCTCGGCTGCATTTTGCAGCCACGCCAGCGAGCTGAGATCGCGTGCAGACCAGCGCAAGTGGCGCAGATAATCACGACCGTCACTGTCCATGGTGCTGGCAAAGCACACTTCAATCAGGTCAGCCACTGCCATCAAATCCTGGCTAACATTGACTTTGCGGATCCGCGCATTAGGGAAGGGAATTGCGGTCATGCTGTATTCATTTTACACGTGTTTTCTGTGCCACGGCAACCTTAAGAGTCTTTGCCTTTGCTGCTAAACAACATTACAATAGGTTTGCGTATAGAATGGAAAGAGACCGGCAAGCGAAGGAGGGTGAATCCCAGTTCCCCTCTTATAATGAATTGATACCTTTCATGCACGATTCTAATATACGGCGGCTACAATTACCAGAAAGCCCCACCTGTCTTTTCAAAACAGGTCTGCTGCAAGTTACAGCTATTCGTACTTCGAATCGTTTTTGTGGCGACGAAGTGATTTCCCCCAAAACGACTCCAGAAGTAACCTATAGAAGGAAAAACTCTTATGATGCGATTTGATCGATTTACAGAACGAGCGCAGGAAGCCGCGCAGCGTGCTGCGGAGATTATCCAGCGCTACGGTCACAACCAGATTGATACGGAGCATATCCTGCTTGCGCTAATCGAACAGCCGCAGGGTGTGATCTCGCAGCTTTTGGAGATGTTGAAGATCGACGCCAACGCGCTAGCCGAGCGGTTGGATTACATTCTGCGCACCAGCCCCAAGGCCAGTATTTTCGGCGGTGGCGCCGGGCAGATTTTCATCACGCCGCGTGTGAAGCGCATTATTGACCTGGCCAACGAAGAAGCCAACCGGATGAAGGATGAGTACATCTCGACCGAACACCTCTTCCTCGCCATCCTCAGCGAGCGCAACACCCCCGCCGCCCGCCTGCTCGAAGGCGCGGGCATCAACCGCGACCGGGTGAACGACTCGATCCAGCAGCTTCGCGGCGGCCAGCGTGTTTCAGACCCGCAGGCCGAAACCCGTTACCGCACGCTGGAGAAATACTCCCGCGACCTCACCCAGCAAGCCCGCGAAGGCAAGCTGGACCCGGTGATCGGGCGTGACAAAGAGATCCAGCGCGTAATGCAGCTCCTCTCCCGACGCACCAAGAACAACCCGGTGCTGATCGGTGAGGCTGGCGTAGGCAAGACCGCCATTGTCGAAGGCCTTGCACAGAAGATCGCTTCCAACGATGTGCCGGAGATTCTGGCGGGCAAGCGCGTGCTGTCACTCGACCTATCGGGCATGATCGCCGGTTCGCGCTTCCGTGGTGAATTCGAAGAGCGCCTGAAGGCCGCCATCGAAGAAGTACAGCGCTCCGAAGGGGAGATCATCCTCTTCATCGATGAGCTGCATACCGTGGTTGGCGCTGGGGCTGCCCAGGGCGCGATGGATGCATCCAACATGCTCAAGCCAGCCCTGGCCCGCGGTGAGCTGCAGTGCGTCGGCGCGACCACGCTGGATGAATACCAGAAGCACATCGAAAAAGACGCCGCACTCGAACGGCGCTTTGCCCCGGTCTTTGTGGACGAGCCGAGCATCGATGACACGATCAAGATGATGCACGGCCTGCGCGACCGCTACGAGGCCCACCACAAGGTGGAAATCACCGATGCCGCGCTGACCGCCGCCGCCCGCCTTTCGTCGCAGTACGTGCCCGACCGCCGCCTGCCGGACAAAGCCATCGATCTGATCGATGAGGCTGCCGCCAAGCTGCGTGTGGCCCTGTTCTCGATGCCGGGCGATCTGAAGCAGGCCAAGATGGAAATTGATCGTCTGGCCGCGGAAGAAGAGCAGGCTGGCCTGGAGCGCGACTACGAGCGCGCGGCCAAGAAGAAGGCTGAGCGCCTGCGCCTGGAGACCGAGTTCCACGCCAAGCGCGACCAGTGGGAAAACGAGCACCAGCTCGACGGCAAAGTCGACGAAGACGACATTGCCCAGGTAATCGCTCAGTGGACGGGTATCCCCGTCAGCCAGATGATGGAAAGCGAAGCGGCCAAGCTGCTGCGCATGGAAGAACGCCTGCACGAGCGCATTATCGGCCAGCACGATGCCATTTCGGCCATCGCCGACGCTATCCGCCGGGCGCGCTCGGGCCTCAAAGATCCCCGCCGCCCCATTGGCTCGTTCATCTTCATTGGCCCCTCTGGTGTCGGTAAGACCGAGCTGGCCAAGGCACTGGCGGAATTTATGTTTGGTGATGAAGACGCGCTGGTCCGCCTCGACATGAGCGAGTACCGCGAGCAGCACACCGTCTCGCGCCTGTTCGGCGCGCCTCCAGGCTACGTTGGGTACGAAGAGGGCGGGCAGCTCACCGAAGCCGTACGCCGCCGCCCCTACCGGGTGATCCTGTTCGATGAGATCGAAAAGGCCCACCCCGAAGTGTGGAATGCGCTGCTGCAAATCCTCGACGACGGCCGCCTGACAGACGGTCAGGGCCGCCTGGTAGACTTCCGCAACACCGTGCTGATTATGACCAGCAACCTGGGTACTGAGTTCGTGCGCCAGGGTGGCACGCTGGGCTTCTTGCAAACCGACAACGCCGAAGAGCGCCAGATGCACGATAAGATCGAAAAAGCGCTGCGCTCGACCTTCCGGCCCGAGTTCATTAACCGCGTCGATGAGATCATCATGTTCTCACCGCTCAGTGAGGAACAGGTGCACCAGATCGTCGATCTGCAGATGGCCGAGGTACGCCAGCGCCTGAGTGAGCACGGCCTGACCGTGGAACTGGCACCTGCCGCCCGCTCGTGGCTGGCAAAGGTTGGGTTCGACCAGAACTTTGGCGCCCGCCCGCTGCGCCGCGCGCTGCAGAAGTACGTGGAGAGCCCGCTGTCGATCAGCCTGCTTTCCGGCGAGTTCCACTCCGGAGACCACATCGTGGTCGATTACGACGAAGCGACAACCAAGATCACGTTCCGCAAGGCCGAAGCGCTGCCCGTGGGGCAGTTGAGCGAAACGGAAAACGCGGCTTAATCACACCAATAGGCCGTCCGGCATAAGAATTGCACGCAAGAGGCTGTCCTCCAGATTGGGGACAGCCTCTTGATTTTCATGGAGATCGTATATACTTAATCCGCGGCACAAAAATGCCGCGGCGCAAACCCGCCGTAAGGACCGATTATCGATGCCTGTCGAACGAGCCGAACGAGCTGAACTCCTCAAACGAATCCACCTGTTCCGCGGGTTTGATGATGAAGTCATCGAACAGATCGCGGAGTTGCTGGAGCCGGTGGATATTGATGATCCGCGCGTTATCTTCCGTAGGGATGATGACCCGGATTATTTTTACTTTGTCTACACCGGCAAAGTGTGGATCTCACGGTGGATCGAGCGCACGCGCACCTGGAAGCGCATGGGCCCGCTGGAATCGGGTGATTATTTTGGCCAGGAAGTACTGCATACCAACTGGCCTCGCCAGGTAAATGCCGAAGCAGACGCCGAAACGGTGCTGCTGCGCCTGTCGATTCGCGATTTCATTCACGTTCTAGAAATTGTGCCAGCCCTCGGGCAGCGCTTGCAGATGATCCTCGACAGTTACCGGCTGATGCTGCGCATGAACTTCAACTGGCTGGAAGAGAACGAGATCGTTTATTACGTAGCGCGCAAGCACCTCCTCTTCCTGATCCTAAAGCTGCTGCCGCCGCTGATCCTGGGCGGGATCGCCATTCCGGTGCTGCTGTATGCTTCCCTCACTACGCTGGGCGTAACCGGTGTGCTTGGTTTAACTGCACCGTTCCTGTTCGTGCTCGCGGTGATTTTCTTTTTGGGTTGGCTGGCATGGGCGTACGTGGATTGGAGTAACGATTACTACGTTGCCACAAAAACGCGCGTGATTTATCAGGAGCGCGTCGTCCTGCTCTATGACAGCCGGCTGGAAGCTCCACTGGAAGCTGTTCAGTCAATTTCCATTAACACTTCACAGGTCGGGCGCATCCTCGGCTATGGCAATGTGATTGTCCGCACCTATTTTGGCGTCATTCTGTTCAAAAATGTCTTCGCCCCCGAACACGTAATGGGGCTGCTGCAAGACCGGCAGTACTTTGCCCAGGTGTACCAGCGCCGCGAAGAACTGCAAGATATCACCAAGCGGCTGAACGAGCGCATCGAAAAAGGTCCTCAACTGCCCAAGCCGCCGGGCGGCAGGCCGCCCAAGCCGGCTACGCAGACCAGCAAGATGCAGCAATTCCTGGCAACCCTGCTTCACCAACGCTACGAGGCGGGCGGCGCGATCATTTACCGCACGCACTGGATCATCCTGCTCAAGAAGACCGGCCTGCCGCTGCTCATGCTGCTCGGCCTGAGCGTGTTGTTCATCATATCGGTATACAACCAGTTCGTTCTTCTCGCCTTTCAGACCACCTGCGCGCTTTCTTTCCTGGTAGGGATCATCCTATTCACCTGGCTGGCCTATCAATACCTCGACTGGCATAATGACATCTACATCATTACGCAGGATCAGGTGGTCGATGTCAACAAAAAGCCGCTCGGGCATGAAGAGCGTCGCGCTGCCCAGCTCAACAAAATTCAGAATGTGGAGTACCAGCGGCTGGGGATTATTGGCCTGCTGTTCAACTTTGGCACGGTTTACATTCAGGTTGGCGATATCCGCCTGACCTTCGATGAGGTCTGGCAGCCGGCGGATGTGCAGCGCCAGATCTTCCGCAGCCTGAACCGCCGCAATCAGCTCGACCGCGAAGCCCAGATGGAGAACGATCGCCAGCGCCTCGCCGATTGGATCGCCATCTACCACGAGTCACGCGGCTACAGACCCCCACCCCAGGCCCCCTCCACCGGGAGGCGCGGCGGTTTTTAGCGCCGAAAAGTAACTGCTCAGCCGCCCGGTAAAGCTGAACAGTTACGCTGAAAGTACAAATGGCTCCGCGAGCTGCCTGGGCCATTTGTCGTTTGGCTCCGTGGGAATTGCCGTGGCCATAGAGTGACCACGGCAATTCCCAATGAACCTTCTATGGCTTTTCCAAAGTCGATTGAATTTTTCAAATCCCTTGTTCTCAGAAGTGGGG
>JAEYTI010000311.1 GCA_023434145.1 Chloroflexota bacterium
CACGGGAACTGAGTTCCCGTGTCCCAACGCACCAACAAACTGGGAAGTACCCAAAAAACTGAAACACACCCTCTAAGCACCGCGCCTGTTCCAAAATAAAAAAAACCGGTATACTTAGCCCACTTCAAAAGGCTGCATTCTTTCATCAACACAATTTGCAATCGCAAATTGTGTTGATGAATCTATACAAACAACCAAGAGGAAACATGAAAATCGATTACCAGGAAACCACCAGCGATCTGCAGACACGCATCGATATCCACGGCAAATTCGGCGGGCGCGATATCGACCAGTGGATGCTCGACCTGCTGAATCTTCAGAAGGGCATCAAAATCCTCGACGTGGGCTGCGGATCAGGCAAGCAGTGCTTTGGCTATTTCAAGAAGCTCGAAGGCCAGGCCGAGATCCACGGCGGCGACGTGAACGCCGAGCTGCTGGCTCAGGCGCGCGAGACCAATGCGAAGCTGGGCAATCCGGTTGCCATCCGTACGCTGAACTTCAACGAGAACTTCCCTTACGAGAGCAACACGTTTGATCTCGTTTCCTGCTGTTTTGCCATCTACTACGCGGAAGACATCCCTTTCACCATCTACGAGATGCACCGCGTGCTGAAGAGCGGCGGGCGCCTGTTCACCACCGGCCCGCTCCCGGCCAACAAGCAGCTCTTCTACGATATCATCAAAGAGGCAACCGGCAAGCCGATCCCGCCCATGCCCGGTTCCTCGCGCTATGAGTCGCAGATTTTGGCTTCGATCAAGAACCTGTTCACCTCGGTCGAAGTGCACGTCTTCGAGAACCCGCTCACCTTCGAAACGGTCGACCCGTTCCTGGCCTATACTCGCGCCTCGCTCGCCGAAGATCGCAAGCTGTGGACCGGTCTGTTCAGCGGTAAGGATGACTTCAACCGTGTAATGGATCAGATCGCCGAAGTTGCCACGCGCCGCCTGGCTGCCGAGGGCAAGCTGGTGATGACCAAAGTGGTTGGTGGATTCCTGGCAACCAAGTAACCGATGGGACAGGCTTTTTCCTTCCACGCCAAACGGGCGCTGTTTATCGGCGCGCACCCAGATGATATCGAGTTGGGCTGCGGCGCGCTGATCGCCAACATCAATTCGACTTCCGAAGTGATGTGCGTGACGCTCTCGGATAATCAAAAGAACCCGGCGCTCACGCATCTCCCCGAGGAACATTACCGCAGCATGGCGACCCTGGGCGTGCCGGAAAAGAACGTCATCCTCGGCCAGTTCGAGACGCGCCGCTTCCCCGAGTTCCGGCAGGAGATCTTGGAATACATGATCCAGCTCAACAAAACTTTCCAGCCGGAGATCGTCTTTGTTCACACCAAGGCCGATATCCACCAGGATCATGGCACCATCACCGAAGAGGCGCTGCGGGCATTCCGCGGAACCAGCGTGCTGGGCTACGACGTGCTGCGCTCCAGCTACGGTTTCTTCCCCAATTTCCTGGTGGAAGTGACCGAGCGTGACGTGGAATGCAAGATCGCCGCGCTCTCTTGCTACCACACCTACGACTCCAAGTATTACTTCGACCCGGGTATCACCCGCGCCACCATGATTCGCCACGGCGCGCTGGCCGAACGCCCCTTCGCGGAGGGCTTCGACATGCTCAGAGTCGTCGCAGGGTTTGGCTGTAAGTAAATAATAGTTCCAGGTATAAAAAAGGGCCTGTCTGGTGTTTGTATCGCCAGACAGGCCTTTTGATTTTGCCTGGCGGATAAATCCGCGGCTACAACACTGAAGCACCACGAAGGTGGGACTATATTGACCTTGCCGTGGCTGTAGCTCACGCAGATCAAATTGGCGAATGAAAACCAAGGCTGGGCGCGAGCGTCTGCCGCCCGGCAAGGTTGATATGGAGGTCTAAATTCGAGTAAGGCAACAATCAAAAAGTAAAGCCAGCTTGACATTCGCGCAATTCGTGCTATACTCAATGTAAAGCGCGCTTTACACGAGGAACCATGAAAAACTATCTCGAGACCTATCGCACGAAACACGGGTGGACGCAGCAAGAGCTGGCGGACCGGGTAGAAGTCTCCCGGCAGACCATCATTTCACTGGAAAACGGGCGCTACAACCCGTCGATCCTGCTGGCATTCCGCCTCGCCCGGCTGTTTAAAGTCACCATTGAAGACATATTTGTGTATGAAGCGGAGGGAATCCATGAATAGCACCAATACTGCATTAAAACGCAAAATCTCCCAGGGGTGGGCTATGCTGGGAGCCGGTTTATTCTTGCTGGCGTTGAGCTTTGCCCTGCCGGCCTTGCTATCTGCCGGCGATCCAAACTTCAAATGGCTCGGCGGTTTTGGTATTCTGCTGATCGGCTGGGGCGGCACGCATCTGGCGCGCTATCTGCTCGCCGCCCGCAGCCCCGAAACCGCCCGGCGCGCCATCGTGGAGGATACCGACGAGCGCAACCTCGCGATCCGTAACCAGGCCGGTTACACCGCCTTCATGGTCACATTTCTGGCCAGCAGCTTCACCCTGATCATCTATTCGGCAATGACCCGCGGCCAGCCTGTCGACGCGCTGTGGCTCTACATGGCTGCCGTGGTTCTCGTGCCATCAATGGTGTTTGTGATCGCGATGGTGCGTTTGCAAGGCAAGTAAAGGGTTAGCACCGTAAAAACGCTCTTAGACCGGGCGTTTTTACGGTGGCGAAAGTATCTGCTGGATCGAAGCTAAAATTTCTTGATCGCTGGCATCCGCCCGCAGCTCGATCACCGGAACGGATGGGAATGGACCAGCCCGTTCCATTTCTTTCGCCAGTCCATCGGCCCCGGTGGCGCGCAGGCGGCGGTTTTGATCCTTCACGGCGCTGCGGTAGGCAAGCGACCGCGATTGTTTAATCCGAATGCGATCGTGCGTGCGGGGCAGCTTTTTCTCCGCTGTTCCGCGCGCAGCCTCTTCCAATGTCCATGCACCGACCAGTACTACCCCGGCGGTTTTCTCCGGGTAAAATCGTGCATAATACTGCACCAGCAGCCCACCCAGGCCGCGTCCGACCAGCACAAACGGTGGGCGGATACTGGAATTGTGCAACAGTGCATTAACTTCTTCAGCCATATTGGGCAGCGTACGCGGGCGCTGCGCGGGTTCGCTCCAGCCGTGCCCGGCACGGTCATAGCTGATAGCTCGGGCGAAGCGTGCCGTCTCTTCTTGAATTTCGATCCAATCGGCGCTCCAGCCGCCGCAATCGGCCTCAAACACTACCGCTGGCGCGTCCTCTTCGCCCAAGTCTAGAATATGCAGCCTGTGCCCGCCAATATCGATCCGGAAGCCCGGCTGGTCATTGTTTGGTTTCCCCAGGTTCTCCAGCCACTGCGCCCAATCTTCACGCCCAATCTGGCGCAGGAACAGGAGAAGAAGCCGCCGCCGCTCACGAAAGAAGCTGGAAATCCCCATGCGTTTCCCCGCCCCTACGCCTTCGGCAGCCCCACCTCGATCCAGCCGTCCTGTACGCGCACCGGGTACCAGGGCGTATCTTGCACGGCGGGCAGGGTAAGCGCTCGGCCGGAGCGGATGTCGAACCGCGCCCCATGCCGCGGGCAGATGATCTGAAAGCCGTCCAGCTCCCCCTCCGCCAGCGGACCATCATCATGCGTACAAACATCGCCGATGGCATAATACTGGTCGCTGACGTTGAATACAGCAATCGGCAGCCCGTCGATCTCAAACGTCAGCCGCTCTCCCCGCGGAATCTCCGCCGCTTCGATCACCTGCACGAAATCGTACAGAGATAGATCGGTATTTGAATCGGTCATGCATTTCCTCCCTGAAGCAGCATTGAATATTTTTCAAAACCCACCTGAAAGGTGGGTTTTGAAAAATATTAAACTGTTAGATCGTCGCCCGCTTCGCCCTCGCCCATGCCGTAGACCCCGGCCTTGAGCACCTTCAGGGAGAGCAGCGCGCACTTCAGGCGTACCGGCCCAAGCTCGATTCCCAGCAGTTCCAGCACGTCATCTTTGTTTAGATGCTTGACTTCTTCCACGGACTTGCCCACCACCGATTCCAGAAGCAGATCCGCGGCGGCCTGCGATATGGCGCAGCCATGCCCGCTAAATGCGGCCTCGGTTACGTGACCATTCTCATCTACACGCAAATCAATGCGAATGTGATCGCCGCACAGCGGATTTTCATCCTCATAGGTGATGTCGTGCGGGTCCAGCTCGCCGCGGTACTGCGGCGATTTATAACGTTCGATAATAATTTCTCGGTACAAATCATCCATGGGTTGTATTATAAGCGAAAGGGACGCTTTTCCTCTAGGCGAACATCTTCTGCACTTTTTTCAGCGACTCGATCAACAGATCCACCTCTTCGATGGTGTTGTAGAGGTAGAAGCTGGCACGGGAGGTTGCGGGCAGGCCCAGCTTTTGGTGCAGCGGCATCACGCAGTGGTGACCGGCGCGCACGGCAATGCCGTCTCGGTCGAGCAGGGCCGCCACATCGTGCGGGTGGATGCCTTCCATCGTGAACGACATCACGCCGCCCTTGAACTCGGGTGCTGGCCCGTACACACGCAAACCGGGCACTTCTTGCAGGCGCTGGTGGGCGTGCATGGTAAGCTGGTGCTCGATCGCCGTCACCGTATCCATTCCCACGCCGGTCAGATAATCAACCGCAGCCCCAAAGCCCACGCCCTCGGCGATGGCAGGCGTGCCTGCCTCGAACTTGTGCGGCAGGGTATTATGCAAATAACCCTCGTAGGTGACCTTTTTGATCATGTCGCCGCCGCCGAGGAAGGGCGGCATAGCATTCAGCAGATCCTTCTTGCCGTACAGCGCGCCAATACCGGTCGGCCCGCACATCTTATGCGCCGAGAAGGCGAGAAAATCCACATCCAGGTCAACCACGTTCACACCAAAGTGCGGCACCGACTGCGCCCCATCGATCAGCGTCACGGCCCCAGCCTCGTGCGCAAGCCGGATTATCTCTTTGGCAGGCGTGATCGTTCCAAGCATATTCGACATTTGCGTAAAGGAAACGATCTTCGGACCCAGCTTGAGCATCTCGCGGTAAGCGTCCATATCCAGCAGGAAATCGCCGGTGATGGGAATGAACTTGATCACCACACCCATCTCCGCTGCCAGAATCTGCCAGGGGACGATGTTGGAGTGATGCTCCATCTCGGTCAGCAGGATGATATCGCCCGCCTTGAGATTTTTGCGTCCCCACGAGAATGCCACCAGATTGATCGCTTCGGTGGCGTTGCGTGTAAAGATCAACTCTTCGTGGCCCTTCGCGCCGATAAAGTCAGCGATTCGGGCGCGGGCGCTCTCGTAAAGGGCTGTGGCTTCTTCCGCCAGCGTATGTACGCCGCGGTGAATATTGGCGTTGGAATTGCGGTAATACGCTTCCATCGCGTCCAGCACCTGGGCGGGCTTCTGCGCGCTGGCCGTGGAATCGAGATAGACCAGTGGTACCCCCGGCTTCACTTCGCGCTGCAAAATGGGAAAATCTCGTCGGATTTTGGCAATCTCCGCGGGAGAAATAATCGTTCGTTCCATCTGCTGTTGTCCTATTTTGGCACGCTATTTTCGTTGTTGACGTAATTCATAACGAAAATAGCGTATCGGAAGCTATAAAGAAAGTGGTGTCTGGTACGCCAGACACCACTTTGAATTCGGGTTAGTAGTCGACGTTTGGCCGGCTGGTCTTCTTCTCCGGCATTCGTATGTGCGGAGAATTGACCGGGTACCACAAAATATGGTCAGGGACCATCCACCCGTCTGTCAGGAACACATTGGATCGGAACTGCACGGCAACCATCTTCGTATCCACCTGCACCACGATGCCTTTCAGCCATCCGCGCACGCGCTGGCCTGCCTTCTCGTGATCGCAGTAAACCTCAACAATATCTCCCACTTCAAAGGAGTATTCCGGGTCTGGATTTTTCATGTACGAATACTGTGCCATCGTTCTACTTGCTCCTGGACAGATCGAGGGGGGATTTTGGCGTCTGTCGAACCAATCAATTATACCATATCAACCCATCCGGCATTCCCCGCTCCGGGTGGAGATCCTGGATTTTTCTGTGGTTGGTGGGTGAGGTTATGCGGCAGCCTCACCCACCAACCACATCAGTTGTCAAAGAGCTGCGGGGCAGTTAATCCTGGTTATGCCTTTTGGTGACCCTTGGAATATGCCATGGTCTTTTCTTCGATGGCCTGCTGGAAGCGGCTGCGCACGCCCTCAAACGGGATGCGCTGCATGATCGGATCGAAGAAGCCTTCGACGATGATGCGCTCTGCCTCATTGCGCGGAATACCGCGCGCCATCAGGTAGAAGACCTGGTCGGCGTCGATTTTACCAACCGTTGCGCCGTGGGTGCAGCGCACGTCGTCGGCCAGAATTTCCAGGCCAGGGATCGAGTCGGCGCGGGCCTTGCGGCTGAGCACAAGGTTGCGGTTGGCCTGGTAGCCATCCGTCTTCTGTGCGCCGGGGGCCACGTAGATCATCCCCTGCCAGACCGAGCGGCTCTCGTCCGTCAGCGCGCCCTTGAAGAGCAGGTCGCTGACGGTGTGCTGGGCCATGTGATTCTGCTGGGTGTCGTGATCCAGGTGCTGGTCGTGATCGGTGAAGTAGAAGCCCGACATGCGCCCCGTGCTGCCCTCGCCTACGAGGTTCAGCTCGGAGAAGTTCTTGGTCAGGTGGCTGCCCACCGCGCCAAAGATCCAGTCAATCGCGCCGCCACGGTCCACCTCGGCGCGCTCATGGGTGATGTTCCACACGTGCTCGCCCCACGACTGTAGCTCCACAAAGTTCAGCTTGGCGCCGGGGCCAACGTGTAGTTCCACGATGCCGCTGTGTAAGGTTTGGGCATCACTGGCTTCCGACGGCGAAGCATACTCGTGCACGTAGGTGACCTGCGCGCCCTCTTCCAGCCAGACGAGGATGTGCGACACGTGCGCCAGGCCCGCGCCCGGCCCCCACAGCAGGCTGTGGAGCGGCTGGTCGAGCACCACGTTGCTCGGCACGTACAGCAGCACACCGTTCTGGGCAAAAGCGCCCGTCATCGCGGCGAACTTGCCATCACCGGTCTTCACCACTTTACCGATCACGCGGTCCAAAATCTCAGGGTGCTTCACTTCCGCAGTCAGCAGATCAGTGAAGATGACGCCCTTCTCGGCCACTTCGTTCGACAGGCGCACTTTCGACCCGCCCGGCAGCAGGATCACCTGCCCGCCATGTTCTTCGCCAGTTAGCGGTTCCAGCAGCGAGGACGGCGCTTCGGGCAGATCCAGGTACGCATCGCGTTCCGGCAGGCGGAAGGCGTCGGGGCGCAGGGCTTTCAGATCCGTGCGCCGCCAGGCTTCTTCCTGCACGGTGGGAACCGGCAGCTCTTTGAACGCCACCAGCGCCCGCTCGCGGTATTCGCGCAGGCCGGCGCTCAGGCCAGAAACGCGCGCACGGTTTTCATCAAAGGTAAATTCGCGCGGGCCGGCAGGTGCGGCTGTCTGCGCGCGGTTGGTACGGGTTACGACGACTCGTGGTGTTTCTTTCATAGATATCCTCTCGCCTACCCGATGGAGCCTTCCATCTGGAGTTGGATCAGGCGGTTCATTTCAACTGCGTATTCCATCGGCAGCTCTTTGACCAGCGGCTCGATGAAGCCCGAGACAACCATCGTGGTAGCCTCTTCTTCCGAAAGACCGCGGCTCATCAAGTAGAAGAGCTGCTCCTCACCCACCTTCGACACCGACGCCTCGTGACCGATGGTCACGTCTTCTTCGTCAATCTCGATGTAGGGGTAGGTATCCGAGCGCGACTGCGGATCAAGCAGCAGCGCGTCGCAAACCACATTCGACTTCACATCATCCGCGCCCTTGTATACCTTGAGCAGGCCGCGGTACGAAGCCCGCCCGCCGCCCTTGCTGATCGACTTGGACGTGATCTTACTGCTGGTGTGCGGTGCAAAGTGAACCACCTTGCCGCCCGCGTCCTGATGCTGCCCGGGGCCGGCAAACGCCATCGAGAGGATCTCGCCGCGCGCGCCAGGGCCAACCAGGTAGCAGGAGGGATACTTCATCGTCACCTTCGAGCCAAGGTTGGCGTCCACCCATTCCATCGTGCCGCCTTCGTGAACGATGGAACGCTGGGTGACAAGGTTGTACACGTTGGTCGACCAGTTCTGGATCGTGGTGTAGCGCACGCGAGCATCCTTTTTCACCACAATCTCGATCACACCGGAGTGGAACGAGTCGGTGGTGTACGAAGGGGCGGTGCAGCCTTCCACGTAATGCACCTGCGCGCCTTCATCGGCAATGATGAGCGAGCGCTCAAACTGGCCAATGTTGGCGACGTTCAGGCGGAAATAAGCCTGCAACGGCAAATCGACTTTGACGCCCTTGGGCACGTATACAAACGATCCGCCCGACCACACCGCGCTGTTCAGCGCCGCGAACTTGTTGTCCTCAATCGGGATAACGGTGCCAAAGTATTCTTTGAACAGATCGGGGTGCTGGCGCAGGCCTTCCTCAATCGAGAGGAAGATCACGCCCTGCTTCTCGAGGTGCTCCTGAATCGAGTGATAGACCATCTCCGACTCGTACTGCGCGCCCACGCCGGCCAGGAATTTCTGCTCGGCTTCGGGAATGCCCAGCTTGTCGAAGGTGTTTTTGATCGTGTCTGGCACATCATCCCACGACTTGCTTTCCGACTCGCTCGGTTTCACGTAGTAGTAGATGTTATCCAAATCGAGCCCACTCAAATCCGCGCCCCATTTGGGCATCGGGCGCTGCTCATAGTGTTTGAGCGCCTTCAACCGGAATTCGAGCATCCACTCTGGCTCGCCCTTCATCGCCGAGATTTCCCGAACGACTTCCTCGCTCAGGCCGCGGCGGGATTTAAAAACGTACGTTTCAGGGTCGCTGAAACCGTAACGATAGTCACCCATGCCTTGTAACAGTTCAGTTTCGCTTTTACCACCCATAATTTCTCCTCGCTTTCAAAAAGCTTTTGATCTTTGTTGTGATTTTTGTGGCCAACTTCGTTGGCTACCAAAAACCATCAACAGCGTATCAATATAGCATTCGCCCGGTGGTGGGCAGGGAGTAAGCAGCCGCTAGGCTGCGACATCTTCGTACTTTTCGCGCACCCACTCGTAGCCGTGCTCTTCGAGGTGCAGCGCCAGGTCGGCTCCGCCGGATTCAACGATGCGCCCGCCGAGCATGACGTGCACGAAATCGGGCTTGATGTAGTTGAGGATCCGCTGGTAGTGGGTGATGACCAGGGCGCCCAGATCCGGGCCGCGCAGGGCGTTCACGCCTTCTGAGACAATGCGCAGCGCGTCGATATCGAGGCCCGAGTCGGTCTCATCGAGGATCGCGATCTCCGGCTTGAGGACGGCCATCTGTAGGATCTCAGCGCGCTTCTTCTCGCCGCCCGAAAATCCCTCGTTCAGATAGCGCCCAGCAAAGCTGGAGTCCATCTTGAGGTGCTCCATGCGCTCTCGCATCATCTTGCGGAATTCAGGAATGGCGATGCCTTTGTCGCTGGGGTTGTCAGCCTTGCGCCGCGAGTTAATCGCGGTACGCAGGAAGTTTGCAACCGTCACGCCGGGGATCGAAACGGGGTACTGGAAGGCCAGGAAGATACCCTTGCGCGAGCGCTCGTCTGGTTCCAGCTCCAAAATATTTTCGCCTTTGTAGATCACTTCCCCTTCAGTCACCTCGTAAGAGGGATGACCCATCAGGGCATAGGCGAGAGTCGATTTACCGGTCCCATTGGGACCCATAATGGCGTGAATTTCCCCCTGACGAATGGTCAGGTCTAGCCCTTTGAGAATTTCTTTGCCCTCAATGCTTACGTGAAGATTGCGAATTACCAGCTCCGACATGGATGCAGAACTCCTTGACTAAATTTTGGTCAACATCCTCCCGCGAATACGGGTAAGATGATCTTTTTCATGGTTTTATGTAGCTACAAGTGTAGCACCGGCAGGAAAATTCGTCAATATTTATCAAAATAAACTTGTAAATTGACGATAAACCCCTTTCTCCGACCTCAGGCATTATAGCACTCTGGCTTGTTTCCGTCAATATTTACTATAAAATTCATAAAAATTACAATGCATCCGCGACCAGGTTTTTTGGAGGGTTATGAGGAGGCATTTATACAGCAAATCCCTCCCCCATAATCCAAAAACGGGTTGGGGCCGGGTGGCAAATAATCGCCGCGCAAAGCAGATAACCGTCGCTTCGCCGCGCCTGAAATGCCGCAAAAAGCCAAACAAAAAAGAGGACGGATGAACCGTCCTCCTCAGCTTATGGTCTACGAAAGTCCCGATCAAAAAACCTTATTCTGCTCCACCCATGAGCTGGGATTTCGAGCGCTCGATGGATTGCAGCGCCAGATAGCGGTCACCATACTGCTTCACCTTATCCAGCTCGTTATCATAATTGGAGAAGTGGCCCTCTTCGTCCGCAACCAGCGCTTCAAAAATCTTCTTAGAGACAGAATCCGCGTTGGCAGCGCACTCATTTGCCCACAGGTTGTAGTCACGCGCGCTCGATTCTTCCATCTTCCGCGCCATATCCAGCATCTCGGCCACATCCTTCACCGGCTTCACCTCTTCCTCGGGGCGCATGGTCACGTCGCCTTTCAGGAATAGGATGCGCTCTGCCAGCTTTTCCACGTGGCCCATCTCCTGGATGGCTGTGCGCTTAAACAGCGAGGCAAGCAGATCATAGCCCTGGTCATCCAAATGAATATGGAAATACATATATTGGTGAACCGCGGTCAATTCGTCTCTAACCGCCCGATTAAGAAGTTCAATGCTTTTTTCGTACATGAGAAACCTCCCTGGGTTTTGGTTGCGTAAAAAGAATGATATCATATCTTTGATTTCCACGGGAAAACTCGAGAGCCCACGATCATCGATCAGGAAAACCATGCAAAAAAACGCCCTCTCCATCAGCGAATCGCAGGAAAAAATTCTTTTCGAAGTTCAGCCAATGCTGGTTCCCACCATTTTGAATATGGAGAACCTGGTTATCATCGGCTTTGTCGCTCTGGTGGCAATCGCATCGGTAGTGTTCCATATTGGACTATGGGAGCTCATTATCATTGCGGTGCTGTTTTTGGTGCTGGCAGTACCCAGCCTCAAAAATATCTTTGAGGCCGGCTCCACGCATTATGTGCTCACCAATCGCCGCCTGGTGATCTTCAAAGTTGGCATTGGCCCACGCGAGCAGGCCATCCCCCTGGAAAATATACAGGACGTGCGCTGCAAATCTTCGGGCTTACAGGGGCTCTACCGCGCCGGCACCGTGATCGTGAAGCAAAAGGGCCTGCGCGGCGCCGTGCGCCTCATCGGGCTGGCAGACTGCGGCAAGCGAGCGGAACAGATCCGCGCCGCAGCGAAAAAAGCAGCAAGTTGAATATTTACCATAAATATCTAATATATTGACACTTTTCCCGGCAGCGTGATATACTACCAAAAGATCTCCGAAAAATGCGATTAATTTCGCGGTATGCGTTCCAATCGCATGGTATTCGGAACAACCAGAAAAACCAACAAATGTATCTTACGAAATACCAAGGACTATGAAAAGTACGCGCGATCGTATCCTGCAAACCCTGCTCAACCACCCGCATTCCACCATCGTTGACCTTGCGGAAGCCGTCGGAATCAACGCGATCTCGGTGCGCCACCACCTGACTAGCCTTCAGGCAGAGGGCTTGGTGAGCGCGGAAGAGGAGCGCCACGGGGTGGGCCGCCCGCGTCTGGTGTATAAACTGACCGAAAAAGGCCAGGAACGCTTTCCAACTCGCTATTTGCGCCTGACCAACCGCCTGTTAGACCAGATGAAAGAGGCTATGCCCTCCGCTGCCATCAACAAGCTGTTTACATCGATGGCCTCTGAAATGGCCTCCGACTACGCGCAGCAAGTGAAGTTGATGAGCGTTGAGGAAAAGCTTGATTTCATCAAGGAACTGCTGGCGCAGGAAGGCTTCTCGGTAGAGTGGGAGCGCCAGGGCAGTGACTATCACATTCATGAGATTACCTGCCCCTACTATCACGTCGGGCAGGCACATCCCGAGGTGTGCACCGTCGATCAGACTCTCATCTCAGAGGTACTGTCGATCCCGGCGCAGAAGATCCACTGCCTGTTGAGTGGTGATACGCACTGCACGTACGTCATTTCGGATCTGGCGTCTTCGGAGGGAAAATAAGCTATGTCTATGATGGGAGCTGGTAACCCTGGAATGGAAAATGGAACACCGGGAACCAACAGACCGGTGTGGCAGGTAGAAAGCACGCACCCCGAGTTGGTGGAGTCACTGCGCGCCGCATTGAGTGAAGTGGTTGACCCGGAAATTGGCCTGAACATCGTTCAGTTGGGCCTTGTCCGCGACGTGAAGATCACCAAGGACGAAGCCGTGGTGAAGATGATCCTCACCACGCCCTTCTGCCCCTACGGTCCCGCGATGCTGGAAAGCACCCGACAAAAGGCCGAAGAGGCGCTGAAGATGGACACGCACATGGATTTTGGCATGGAAATGTGGGATTTCTCGATGATGGAAGAAGACCTCGGCGGAGACTGGGGATTGTATTAAGTGTTTGCTTAAATCACCAGCCCCCCTGCATCTGCAGGGGGGCTGGTGATTTAAGCAAACACTAAAAATCGGGCTTTTTGAACAGCCCAACCAGCCGCATCGCCAGGCCCATGTCGCCCTTGAACTGCACCTTGCCCTGCATATAAGCTTGCATTGGGTTCAATTTGCCGGTGAATACATCGGAGATGTCCTGCGAGTTGGCGCTGAACATCAGATTCGGGTCCGGCACTGTGCCTTCGGTCACGCTCAACTTTTGGTCACGGATGGTCGCTACCCAGTCGCCGCTCTGCGGGCCGGTCATGTGAAACTGCACGGTCGCATCGATTCCGGCGGCCTTGTCTGGCTGGAATGCCTGCACGACCTTCTCCATAATAGACTGAACATTTAAGTCAGACAATTTTCCCTCCTAAGGAGGTGACGGCTGTGTTCTTGCAGCCGTAACCCTGGTCATAACTACTCAGATAGGGCCGGGCTATTGAGGAATTTGCTGCGCAATTCCTCAATAACAATCAACGACCCCAATTATTTTCATCGGCAATCATATCAGAAAATCAGGCGAAGGGCTATATTTGCGCTCCTGTTATGACCGTACTATACTTGCTGAGAAGGTCATATTTAGAACCGCTTGAGGAACGTATGATCCGATCGCTACACATTGCCGCCGATGGAAAACAAGCCGTAAACGTGCCGGTTGAAGAACTGCATAAAGCCCTGCAGAACCCGGACTGCCTGCTGTGGATCAGCCTGGAACGGCCTACCGAGGAAGAAGCCCGCGCCATTTTGGTAGACATGTTCCACTTCCACCCACTGGCGGTTGAAGACTGCCTCAACACCGGTTACCAATCCCCCAAAGTAGATGATTTCGGATCGTACATCTTCCTCATTTTCCACGCCCTTCGCCCCACCGAAGATACAGCCAACCTGGAAACGATGGAATTAAACCTGTTCCTCGGCAGCAACTTCCTGGTTTCAGTGCACCTTGAGGAAAAGTTCCAGGCGGTCGATACGCTGTGGACACAGCTAGCGCGTGACGAGCGCCTGACGCAGAACGGCTCAGACTTCCTCTGTCACCGCTTGCTAGACTTTGTGGTGGATGAATATATGCCGGTGCTCGATCAGATGGATGACGAGATCGACCGGCTGGAAGATCAGGTGCTGGAGCGCCCCAACAACCAATTACTCGGGCGCATTCTCGACCTGAAGCACACGTTAATCTATCTGCGCCGTATTATCTCCCCGCAGCGCGAGGTACTCAACCGCCTCAGCCGTGACCAGTTCCCGATGATTGATGAAGTTAGCCGGATTTACTTCCGCGATCTTTATGATCACATGGTCCGCTATCAAGAGTTGATCGAAACCCTGCGCGATATCACCGGCGGCGCAATGGATATCTACCTCAATTCCACCTCACTGCGGCTCAACGAGATCATGAAGGCGCTGGCGGTTGTATCGACCATCTTCCTGCCGCTGTCGTTTGTGGCGGGCATGTACGGCATGAACTTCCAGCACATGATCCCGAGCTACGATTGGGAATACGGGTTTACCATCTTCTCGATCATCTGCCTGGCAATTGTGTTTGGGATGCTGTACTTCTTTAAACGCCGGGGCTGGTTCTAAAGCCAAAGTGCGTCTCAGCCTGGCGCAGGTTTTCCTCCAGGCTGGCCCGCCCATCCACCACAACCACTTCGTACCCGCGCGCCGCGCAGCCTTTGCGTACGTGCTCGGCAAAACGCGCGTCGCGACACATCCAGTTTTCGAAAGCCTGGGCCGGGTCGCGCGTCTCCGCCAGGATGCCGTGAATCCACGGGCGTTTGGCGTAGTGCTCGCGCTGGAAGGCTTCGGTAGGCACCACCCACAACCCATGCCGTGGATCGGATAGATAAGGAGCCACAAGCTCCGGCAGCAGCGCAGCCCCCTCGGCGATCACCGGGCGAGCATTGGACAGATGCATTAAATCTTCCACAATAAATTCGATCAGCTCGTGGTAGAAGTCGATCTCATACTGCACCAGTTCCGGCACAGGGCGCAGGAAGGCTTCATTCCAGGTGAGCGTGCGCGCCCGCACTGCGTTGGGGTGACGCGCCCCATCTGCCCGCGCCAGATATTCCTCGTAGTGGCTGTCCACACAGTAATAGGTCAGGCCATATTTCTCCGCCAGCCGCTCGCAGATGGTGCTTTTCCCAGCACATGGCGACCCGCCCATCCAATAGACGCGGGAGAGATTGTTCATAAATATGCTGATGCTTCCCGCACCGCCTGGTTGATGTCTGGGAAAACTACCGCACCCTGGTTTTCCAGTGCCTGCGCCTTTTCCGGGTGGGTAGTGACGCCCCATAGGCGCACTTCAACCTGAATTCCCATTGCTTCCAGCAGACCTGCGGCGGCTTTCCCGCCGATCATGCCGGTAGGTGAGTCTTCAAACACATGCAGGCATAGATGCTCGGGGAGCGGGGATTGTTCGGGGTGTGTTTTCCCCCGTTCGAAGGCGTGGAACACCTGCCCCGCCCAGGCGAGGGCTGCGGCACGGTTCCCCGACCAAGCAGAAGCGGCGGCGGCAAGCGCGTGGTACGGCGCAGGTTTGGTCAGGCGGTCTTCCGGCTCGCCAAGCCGCACCGCGAGCTCACCCGTCTGGCCTGATCCGATGAGCGGCAGATCTTCAAAACCCACCAGGCGCAGCGCGGCCTCCGCTTCTGGCAGGCATACGGCCAGCGGTTCGGCGAGTGTGCCAACCGCAGTCGAAGGCCGGGCAGTGTACGCCGCCGCCTTCAAACGCCCCTCGCGTATCCATTCCCGCACTTGCTGACGGGTTTCGGGCAGCAGCAGCGGGCGGTCGAGCTTCTCTAACAGCGATTCGGACTGCACTTCAGCCGGCAGGCCCACTTCACGGCAGTACACCTCGTGCCCGAGCACGTAGGTCTCAAACACGTGGGTGGTGCGCGAGATAGCCGGTTTGCGCGTATTAGCGAGCAGATCGCGCAGCACCCCGTGGCCCGCCAGCCGCGGGAAGAACGAAAGCCCCTGCCCCTCCTCTACCAGCGCCAGCAGCGAGTCGGCGGGGGCAACGCCCGGCTGCACAATCGAGCCAAGGGCACGCAGGGTTGGGGCAAAATCCACCGCTTGGGTAGAGAGATCCTGCGTTCGCAGCACCTCGGCGGCCGAGTTGAGCGAGTCAAACGCTTGCCCCAGCCGCGCCGAAGCGGACTCAAGGATCAGCGCCAGGGTGATGGGGATCATATCCCATTCACAGGTGATGCCCTGGCTCTCAAAGATGGCATAAGTTTCGTCAGACGGAGCAATCTCGCCCAACCCCATCTGACGCGTAAAATGGTTAATCGTCTCGCGCACGGCAGCACGATAGCCGCCCGGCTGCACCAGCACGCCGTCGATATCGAAAAGCCAGATATTCGGCCCCATTATGCGATCAGGCCTACCTGCTTGCCGACCTTCTCGAAGATGTCCAATACGCGGTCGAGCTGCTCGTCGGTGTGGGTTGCCATGTAGCTGGTGCGCAGGAGCTGCCGCCCGGGCGCAACCGCCGGAGAGATGACCGGGTTGACAAATACGCCATTTTCGAACAGCAGCCGCCAGGTGGCAAACGTGAGCTGGTCATCGCCGATGAGGATTGGTACGATAGGCGTGCAAGAGTGACCAATGTTGAAGCCGAGCGCCTTGAACCCCTCGCGCATCTTCTGGCCGACTTCATTCACCCGATAGATACGCTCTGGCTCCTCGCGCATAATTTGCAAAGCAGCAAGGGCCGCGGCGGTATTGCCCGGCGGAATGCTGGCGGAGAAGATCAGCGAGCGCGCGTAGTGCTTGATGTAGTGAATCACTTCTTCGCTGCCCGCGACAAACCCGCCCAGCGACGCAAACGACTTGCTGAAGGTGGACATGATCAGATCTACATCTTCGGTCAGGCTGAAATGCGCAGCGGTTCCGCGCCCGCCGCCAACTACACCCATCCCATGCGCGTCATCCACCATCACGCGCGCGCCGTACTTTTTCGCCAGCGGAACGATCGCATCCAGCGGGGCCAGGTCGCCCTCCATGCTGAACAGTCCATCCACCACAATCAACTTGCCCGAGGCCTGCGGCAGGCTGGTCAGTACACGTTCCAGATGATCCATATCGTTGTGCCGGTAGCGCTGGATCTCACCAAAGCTCAGGCGCGCGCCGTCGACAATGCTGGCGTGGTCGTCTTTGTCGAGGATCACGTAATCGCCGCGGCCCACAACCGCGCTCACCGCCCCTAGATTGGCCTGCATACCGGTGGAAAACACCAGCGCGGCTTCTTTACCAACCCATTGTGCCAGCTCGCATTCCAGAATCTCGTGCATTTCGAGCGTGCCATTGAGG
>JAEYTI010000297.1 GCA_023434145.1 Chloroflexota bacterium
ATCCAGGCCAAAACGATGCTGGCGCATATCCGTGAGCCGGACGATCTGTTTGGGCTGAAGTACAACATGAACCTGTACCGCGGCTGCCAGCACCAGTGCATCTATTGCGATTCACGCTCGGCCTGCTATGAGATCGAGAACTTCAACCACGATGTGCTGGTGAAAGCGAACGCGCTGGAACTGCTGGAGAAAGAACTGCCCCGCAAGCGCGTGAAAGGCGTGGTTGGTACCGGCTCGATGAACGACCCCTATATGCCTCTGGAGGAGCGCTACGGCCTCACGCGCGGAGCGCTGGCATTGATTGCCCGCTACGGATTTGGCGTGCACGTGCTCACCAAGAGCGATCTGGTGCTGCGCGATATCGATCTGCTGCAAAAGATTAGCCGGGTGGGTGCCGCGGTTGGCTTCTCGATTTCGACCACCGATAATGATCTGGGAAAGAAGCTGGAGCCTGGCGCGCCGCCGCCTTCGGCGCGATTCCATGCCATGCGGGTGCTCACAGAGCAGGGCATCCGCGCGGGTGCGATTATGATGCCGGTGCTGCCCTTCCTGCAAGATACCCCGGAGAATATCCGCGCCGTGGTAGAGCAGACCGCGGCGCACGGCGGCAGGTTTATCGTGCCGTGGTTTGGTATGTCGCTGCGCGACCGACAGCGCGAGCACTACTACCAGAATCTTGACAGGCTGTTCCCCGGCCTGCGCCAGCAATACGAGCGCGCGTTTGGCGACCGGTACGGCTGCTCTGCTCGTAACGCAAAGCCGCTTGCGAATTTGTTTTACAGCCTGTGCCAGCAATACGGGTTGGATACGCGGATCCCGAACAACACAAAGAATCAGAAAGCAGAGCAGTTGTCGCTGCTGTAATCATGCACATCAATACCAGGAGAACACAACCATGAAAAAACGTCTGCCGCTGCTTGTGGCGCTGGGTACTGCCTATTCGTTCTACAAAATGTTTCAGCTTCAGCACCGCGAGGTGAAGTCACACCAATGGGATCGCAATCATCCCCGCAGGGCGTTGATCACCGGCGCTTCGAGCGGCATTGGCGCAGAGTTTTCCCGCCAGCTTGCCCGCGATGGCTACGATCTGGTGGTGCTAGCACGCCGCGAAGACCGTTTGCGCGCCCTGGCAGCCGACCTGCACCGCGCCTACGGCATCCAGGTAGAGGTGATCGTCGCGGACCTGAACAACCCGGAAGATCTGGAACGCGCGGCCCTGCGGGCAGCGGAGGTGAAAGACCTGGATTTGCTGGTCAATAATGCCGGTTTTGGAGTGGGCGGGCGCTTCTCGCAGGTAGATACGGCGCGCAACATGGAGATGGTGCGCGTTAACGTGGAAGCGGCAGTGCGCATGGCGCGTGCCGTGCTGCCTGGCATGGTGGAGCGCGGGCGGGGTGGGATTATCAACGTCTCGTCCATTGCATCGTTCCTGCCAGCCAGCGGCAACCATACCTACGGCGCGACCAAGGCGTACCTCAACTTCTTCACCGAATCACTGAAGGCGGAACTGGAGGGTACGGGCGTGCGGGTGCAGGCGCTGTGCCCGGGCTACACAACCAGCGAATTCCATGATGTGATGCGGGTGGACCGCAAAACCATCCCCGATATGTTGTGGTTGAAAGCGGAGGACGTGGTGCGCGAGTCGCTGGAAGGGCTGCGTGAGGACCGGTTGTACGTCATTCCTGGCCCAATCTACCGGCTGGTTGCCAGTCTTGCATCGATCCCGGGCATGCCGCCGGTCATCCGCATGGGAGAGCGCATGCTGCGCTTCCGCCGGTTTACAGCGCCGGAGGGGTAGCGGTTTCACGCTGCGTGAGGGCGACAGCGCCAAGCATACGCTGCGCCTGCCGCCGGATATGCGAACGGTTTGCCAGTTTCACCGCTTGTTGTAAGTCTGTTACTGCTTGCGCGTGTTCATGCAGCGCGAGGTAGGCTTTCGCACGGCACAAATAAAGCTCCGCCTGTTTTGGCGCTAAGGCAATGGCGCGGTTGTAATCGGCGATTGCCCAATCCGGGTGGTTGTTAATCCGCGCGGCGTCGGCCCGGCCCTGGTATGCCTGGTATGCGCCCGGCATCATCTCGATGGCGCGTGTATAGTACTCGATAGCCCAGTTCATTCTCCCTACGAGGTTGCTGAGAAAAATCTCCGGAAAGGTCAGCATCCAATGCGGGGCATAGCGGTATGCACGCAGGGCATCCGCGCGAGACTTTTCCGTTTCGCCCATTTCGTAGAATAAGATGCTGCGCAGCACGTGCCCTAAGCCCACGGCGGTGCCATGATCGACAGCGCGGTTCATATCTTCCAGGGCCAGATCCAGCTTGCCCTGCTCCTGGTACAGCCCGCTGCGATCCAGGTAGATGAGATCCCAATTTGGTTGGATGGCGATTGCTTTGTTATATGCCTCGAGTGCCTCGGGGTAAGCCTTCTCCATTGCCAGCAGTTCGCCTTGCAGCGCCCAGGCGATAAAATTCTTCTCGTCCAGCGCCAGGGCAAGGTCGGCGTCACGCTTTGCTGCTTCAATCTCCATCAGGTTCATGTAGCAGATGGCGCGGCTGACGTAGGGCCCCGGCAAGTTTGGCTTGCGCTCGATGGCTTTGGTATAAAAATCCAGCGCCGGATCATAATCCTGGCGGCGCAGATAATACCCGCCACGGTCGAACACGTACAGCCAGCCCAGGGTCAGCCAATGGGTGATCCGAGGGTTGAGGCTGAGCGTGGCGATCAGCAGGAGCAGGCCGGTGATAATGATAATGACGTCGCCGAGCACAAAGCCGAGAACCGCCAGCGCGAGGGCGGGCGGCAGGCTGAGGACGAGCATGACTTGGTCGGCGCGCTTCTCGCCAAATACCATTTTGATGAGGTTGCGCGTGATCTGCCCACCGTCGAGCGGGTAAACGGGCAGCAGATTGAACACCACCAGGCTGAGATTCGCGGCTAACAGGCCAACCAGCAGCGGAAACGTCCAATCAAACAAGGCGTAGGTTTCAACCGTGAGAAAATTGGTCCATCGAACGACAAGCAACACCATCAAAGAAAGGATGGCGAGAACACAAAAGATCAGCAGGTTGACGAATGGACCTGCGGCTGTGATGAGAATATCGTGCAGCGGATTATTGGGGCGGCGGCTGAGGTTAGCAAAGCCGCCCAGCGGCCACAGCACAATGCTGTTCACCGATATTCCCAGCATGCGCGCCGCGGCAGTGTGGCCCATCTCGTGCAGGGCCACGCAGGCAAACAGCGCCGCCAGCAGCAGCGCCAGCTTGGCGGTCGCCTCGATGCCTATGGGCCGGTACATCAGCATCGCATAGGGGATTAACAGCAGCATAGAGGCATGCAGGCGTACCTCGGTGCCCCAAAACCTGCCGATCACCAGCGACCACCTCATATCAGATGCTCGCCTTCGATCACCCGGCATTCCAGCCGGGCCTTCTCGGCGGCAAAGGCCAGTAAATGGCTGGCGAGCGACTGTCGCGCCGTGGAGCGGGCCGCTTCTCCGCTGCCGGTGATGCTGCGCAGGAAGGCCGCGACCAGCGCGTGGTCGCCTCCGCCGTGCCCGTTGGTGTCGATCGCGCCGGTGTTGTAGCGAGTGTGCCTGTCGGAGCGGTGCTCATCGACGATAATGCGCGACCCACCGGTACCCATCTGTGCCATCAGCCGCCCGCGCGTGCCTTCGATGCGCGTTGTGCGCGACTCGGTGTGCGAATGTCCGTGCATCGTCAGTGTCACGGTGATATCGTCCTCAGCACGCATCAGCACCACCTGGTGATCGACCACATCGTTATCGCAGTGGTAGACGCAGCGACCATACGGGCCTTCGCGCAGCGCCTGCATCACGTTCTCGGGCGTAGGATCGTGCGCCACTGCCGAAATGGGCAGCCCGCGGTATTCGGTGATCTGGCGCAGGATGGGGGCAACCTTCGCCGCCGCGCGGATCAGCCCGGGCTGCTTGAGATAGGCCTTCACCGCCAGCGAGGGCAGGCCAGTGCTGCTCGCGGCAACGTCGCGCCATACTGGCTCAAGCGAGCCATAGATCCAGGGGGCGTAGTAAAGGCAGGTATCGGCGGCAGGGCAGCCGTCGGTGCAACGCATGGGCGCCCCAGGCGGGGCATTCTGCGAGCGAAAGTGGGTGAGCGCGCCTTCGCTGCTCAGGCGCAGCACTTTGCGCCCACCCTGGCCGTTTTCTAGCAGCCACAACAGGATATCGAAGTCATGGCAGCACTTCGCCAGGATCATGGGGCTGGTTTCCCGGCTGTTGCGCCAGTTGCCGCGTACGTAGCTGTGCGCCATGTGCCAGAAGTTCACGTTCTCGCGATGCGCCACGTCGATCACGTCACCTAGCACGCCAGATTGGACGATCTCGCGCATTTTCTGGAAGTGTCGGGTGTAGCGCAGCAGGTGGCAGATGTGAAGCTGGCGGCCTGAGGCCTCTGCGCGCTCTACCAGCAGGCGGCATTCCTCCGCGGTGGTTGCCATAGGTTTTTCCAGCAGCACGTGGTAGCCTGCATCCAGCGCGGCGATCGTGGGAGCTGTGTGCTGCCAGTCCTGGGTGCAGATGAAAGCTGCCTCCGCCATTTGTGGCTGCGCCAGCAGGGCTTCCCACGAGTCGAACTGCCGCTCGGGGGGGATATTGTGCTGCGCAGCAAAACGTGAGCGGCGGGCGGCGAGAGGTTCGGCCACAGCCACAAAACGAAGCTGATCGGGGTGCAGCAGAGCATAAGGCGCATAAGAGTCTGCTCCGCGCTGCCCCGCGCCAATGAGAACAGCTTCCAAAGGCTTCTGCACCACCATCACTTCACCATCCGCGAGATGCGCTTGAACTGCTCGGTGCCTGCCGCGCGCAACAGCCCAAAGGCGATCACTTCCGTCGTGCCAATGATCACCCCTGCCTGTCGCATCAGATCCAGCCCGGTCTGCCAGTTGAGCGCGGTGCGGCTGGCGACGGCGTCGGCGGCAACGTAAACCCGGCGGCCCTGTTCCAGCAAATCTAGCGCGGTTTGCAGCACGCAAACGTGCGTTTCCATTCCGCACAGAATGATATCGCGACCGGCAATCGAATCAAAGAGCGGGGCAAAAGTAGGCTCGCCGCAGCAGCTAAACGCGGTCTTTGCCGTTGGGATGCAGCCCTCGGGCAGTAATTCACGCACCTCTGCCACGGTAGGCCCGAGGCCCTTTGGGTACTGCTCACTGACCAGCACAGGCAGCGAGAACTCGCGCGCCGTCTCGATCAGAATACGGGTATTGCGCATCACATCCGGCAGGCGATCGACGGGCATAGCAGGGGCGAGCCGCTCCTGCACGTCGATCACCAGCAATGCGGCGCGGTCAGGGTGGGGCAGCAGATCGCGAGGAGAAGTGGGGGTATTCATGTGCTTTTACACTCCGGCAGGTGGGGGAAACAAAATACCGTCGATGCCCATGCGGCTTAGATGGCTGGCTTCTTCCTCTGTAGAGACGGACCAGCTAATCACGCCTGCTCCTGCTGCCTGCACGCTGCGGATCCATTCCTGACTCAGCCCGGTGCGATCGGCATCGTTCCATTCGAGCAGTACATAGCGTGGTCCGCTCTCCTCGATGACCTGTAACGCCTCGTGGTTTGCCGCGCTCAACATCAGCGCGCTGATTCCACCGGGCGCGGCCTGGTGATATGCCGCAAGATGCGCAGGATCGGCGGAGGTGATCACGGCGTACCCTTGCATCTTTTTTTTCGCCAGGAATCGCCCGGTGCGCTCGGCTGTTTCTACGCTGTCCACTGCAAGAAAAGCAGCCATTGGTTCGCTTTTGCAGAAGCGGAAAATATCGGGCATATCTACCGATAAGTCGCCGGCCAGAACGAGCCGACCTTCCGATGTGCTGGTAATGGGGACCAGCAGTGCGTCCGCGCCGCAGTGAGCGGAGCGCTTCATGCTTGCGGGCGTGCCGTCCGTCTGCCGGATGTGCAAGGGGCGGTAGTTCTCCGGTCGGATATTCGATTCCAATCGTTCCAGGGTGGCATTCACGCGCTGCGGGATCCACGCCAGCAGCACAGGCCAGGGAACCAGTTGTTCTGGCTGGAGCGTGAAGCGTTTATCGAACTGCCATGCGGGTGTGAAGGTATGCCGAGAGAGAAAGCTGCGCGTCAGCGTGCTGTCGAACACGCGCTCGCGGATTTTGCCACGGAACATCGAATTGATCAGCACATGTGACTGCATGCCCACTTGTTCGGTATCGAGGCGGCGGTAGGGCTGCATGCGTTTGTGGAACCAGGCCGGGTCAGGCGCGAAAGCGTGTTTGCCCGGCTCAGAGAGTACCACCACATGCCCATCTTGCAGTTTGAGAGGAATATCGTTGTATTCCCCATGCCAGCTTGCCTCCACCCGCACCGGCTGTTCATTTGAGTCCAGGTAAACCCACACGTGCTCCAGCTCGTACAGGTGGTGAATGTCCCAGTCCCACCAGATGGCGTATTCGATCGCCAGTGCGGCGGGCGGCTTACCTTCAGGCGACAGGGCAACAATGCGATCCATGGAGTAGGAGGGGCCGTCTTCGCCAAACAGTGTGTACCCGGCAGCCAGCGGCAGGAACGGCTCGTGCGCGTCGAAGCAGATCATCGGAGCGTGGCGGGCGGCCAGCGCCCGGATCTGTGGGTCGCGTGGGGTGTGGTAGAGTTCCATCAAGAGCAGGTCGCGAGTGCTCACAAGCTGGCCTCCTCCAACCGGTCGAGAAGATCGAGCAGATCCAGCGGGGTTTTGATGGTATAGCAGGGCACTTCCTGCGGTCCGGCGGGGATCTTCGACCGCCGCGGCGCCCAATCGATCCACACGCTTGTGATGCCGAGTGCGTTTGCCCCCGCAATGTCGCGTTCCAAATTGTTGCCCACCATCAGCACCCGTGCATAATCCGTAGGGTGAATGTTCAGGCAGTCGAGCGCGTGGCAGAACATTGCCGGGTGCGGTTTTTCGACGCCCACATCCCCAGAGATGGCGCACGCATCGAACAAATCGTACAGACCGTAATGGCCGAGCACGTTTGTGAAGGTTTTGGCAGGGCCATCGGCGACCAGCCCCAACCGGTATCCGCGCTGCTTGAGCGCCTGCACCATTTCCGCCGCGCCGGGGATCAGGTCGGCGGTCTGCGTTTCCAGCAGATCGTTTTTGATTTCAGTTCCCTCGTCCACCAGCGTATCGCCGCTGTCGAGGAGAATAGCGAGGATTCGTTGTCTCATGGTCAATGATTGTATCACCACGCGGAAAGCAGCGCCAACCCGCCCAGCAGCAGGGGTGTATTTCAGTTTTGTGATAGCAGTCTGGTGATGCTCAGCATCACCAGACTGCTATCACAAAACTTCCCCCGAACTGAAATGCACCCAGCAGCAAGGGGCATTTCAGTTTTTGGGGTGATTGCCTGGGCATGCGTTCGCATCCCCAGGCAATCACCCCAAAAATTTCCACAAAATTGAAAGAAGCCCCATCAGCAGGCCAATGCCAAGGCTATAGAGCAGCGTGCGACGCAGCACGTCGCCTTCCTGGCCTTTGAGACCAACCGTGCTGCACCCGACGGCAATCTTTGCCGGGGCGATCATGCTGCCCAGCGAGCCGCCGGTTGTCTGCGCCGCCAGCAGCAGTCGCGGATCCATCTCCAGCAGGGTGGCGACCGTCTTTTGCATGGGCGCAAACAGCACGTTGGAGTTGTTGTTGCTGCCAGTTGCAAACGCGCCTAAGATACCTACCAGCGGCGAGACCAGCGGGTAAGCAGCGCCCATCAGCGCCGCAGCACCATGCGCCAAGAGTTGCGTCATCCCGGCATGCTCCATCAGGGTTGAAAGGCATACGGTGGCAACGATGCCCAGGCTGGCAGGAGCGGCTCCTCGCCACGTTGCCGCCGCGGCAGTTTTGAAATCTCCGGGGGCGCACAGGCTGCGTTGGCGGTATACGGCATAGGTAAGCAGCGCCGATAGGAAGATATACGTGCCGGGGTGGACAAAAAAACGGAAAGCCGTTCCTCCGCCCGCCGGTGTGACGAAACCCGCCAGCGTGCGCACCTCGGGAAACTGCGCCTGCCAGACGGCGGGGTAGAGCAGATTGCGCAGTGGGCCGGGCCACGCGACCGCGGTGAGCAGCAGGGTTAGCGCGCCGTAACTGCCCAGCGCCCACCCGAGTTTTGGTGTGAAGGCAGCAGGTGCCTGGAGTGCGGCCTTCTTTCGCCCGAGCAGTAGTCCGGCTGCCATACCTGCCAGACCCGCACCAAGCGCGGCGATCGGGACAAGCCCAGCGACCGCCAGCCCATACTGTGCCAGCGCCATCACCATGCCTACCAGCAGGATGCGCGCCCACAGCCTGCCCGCCCCCAGCAGCCGCGCGGCAGCCAGCCCGCACACCAGGCAGGTCGCGCCCAGCATCAGCGCCGATGGCCCGGCCAGTTCGGCTGGGTCCACGCCCGAAACGCCGGCGAGTGTCTGAAAGATCACTCCCATATCGCCAAAGGTCACCGACCAGGCGTGGCCAACCGCCACCGATGCGACTGCCAGCACCGGAGCGACACCCAGCGCCACCAGCATCGGCGAGACGACCGCCACCGGCAGGCCAAAACCGGCTAACCCCTCCAGGAATCCACTGAAGGCCCAGGCCATCAACACCAACAGCAGGCCGCGGTCAGCGATGGCCGACTGCATGCCATCGGCAATGGCGCGGATGCCGCCTGCCCGGTCGATGATGTTGTAGAGCAGCAAGGCTGGCCACAATACTGCCAGCACGAACAGCGCCAGCAGCACGCCGCGCGCCTGTGACACCCACAGCACCGCCGGGGTGAGGCCAAATGCCAGCGCCGCGATGACAACGCCAACCAGCAGGCTGGCTGGCCCGGCCTTGTGCGCCGCCCAGCGGGGTCCAAGCATCAACCCGAGCAGCGCCAGGATGGGCAAGGCTGCCAGAAAGTACAGCAGAGCAGGATGGACCGGGGGATTCACTCCACCATTTTACCGTTTTTCGTAGTTTACAAGCCCAACCCACCAACAAACTGAAACACACCCACGGAAAACGTGTGAACGGCGGGGCAATTCGGATAGCCGGAAGGGGGAATCCACCCGTTTTATTGCTTCTCTACGCCTTCTATAATCCAGAAACACTATGGAACATATGGTTTTTGATTGCATCAAAAACCATATGTTCCACGAGCACGTTTTTGGAGGAGCCGGATGAAATTTCCGCTGAATTTACGAAAAAAGAAAAACGAATTTTCACTCATTCCTTTTGCGCTCGCCGGGGCGGGCGCGGGGCTGGCCTTTGGCGCCCGCGAGCTGCTGCGCAGCAAACGCCGTATGGATTTCCGTAGCCGGGTGGTTGTGATTACCGGTGGATCGCGTGGACTGGGGCTGGAATTGGCTCGCCTGCTGGCAGGCGAAGGCGCGCGGCTGGCCCTGCTGGCCCGCAACGAACCGGAGCTGGAAATGGCCCGCCAGGAGATGATTCACCGCGGCGCGGAGGTGATTGCGATCACGGTTGACGTGGGTGACCGTGCGCAGATCGAAGACGCGATCGACGATGTTGTGCGCCGCTTTGGCCGGGTAGACGTGCTAATCAATAACGCCGGGATCATTCAGGTGGGGCCAATAGACCATCTGCGGACTGAGGATTATGAAGACGCCATGGCTGTCCACTTTTGGGGACCGCTGAGTGCAATGCGAAAGGTGATCCCTGTGATGCGGCGGCAGGGCGGGGGGCGGATCGTCAACATCTCGTCGATTGGCGGGCGGGTGGCGGTGCCACACCTGGCTGCATACGATGCGAGCAAGTTCGCGTTGATTGGTCTATCAGACGTTTTCCGCGCCGAGCTTTCCCGCGATAACATCCAGGTATCGACGGTGGCTCCTGGGTTGATGCGCACCGGCTCGTTCTACCACGGCAACTTCAAAGGCCAGAATGAGAAGGAGTTTGCCTGGTTCTCGCTAATGTCGACTACCCCTGCGACTGCCATGCACAGCAAGCGGGCTGCCAAGCATGTGCTGGAAGTGCTGCGCTATGGCATCCCCAAGCGCACGTTGACCTTCCAGGCACAGATTCTCGGCGCGGTGGATGAGCTGGCTCCCAACCTGATGGCCCAAATCATGGCGCAGGTGAATCGCATGCTCCCAGGCCCCACAGGCGACCGCGGCAACGAGCTGCGCACCGGGTTCGAAAGCCGCCGTGCGAAGCCGGTCAACAAGTGGGCATCGAAGATGGGAGAAAAGGCCGCCGAGCGCAACAACGAGCTGGTTGCCGAACAGATTCTATAATTGTCACGAAACACAGCCTCAGGCTGTGTTTCGTGACAATTATTTCTCTTCCTCATTGTCCTTTGCGACGGCGTTGGGGTCGTAGTCGCCCCACTTGCCCGAGAAGGATGATGCGAACAGGATGGCGTTGGTATCTTCCGACTGGCGCACGGCTTTGCGCAGCGTCTCTTCGCGGCGGGCGGAGAGATCTTCGGGCTCGCCAGCCAGCTCTGACGAGACGGATAGGATACGCACGCGTACCCGGTCACCGGCCTGATAGCCGACTGTTTCCCCCGCGCGCCTGCCCAATATGGCCTGCGCCAGGGGCGTGCTTTCGCCCAAAAAGCCGCGGTCGAAATCGGCGGCTTCGTCTTTGACGATGTCCAATTCTAGCCGCTCGATTTCGCCGCTGCCATATCGCAGTTCCAGCACAACGTGGCGGCCCGGATAGGCTTCAAGATCGCTCATATCAGGTTCACCCGGCGCAGCTCATCCATAAAGGCGGGCAGGCGGCGGTATTCACTGCGCAGGCTGTTAATGATCTCGATCCAACGGTTTTCTTCACCGAGGCCGTGGTAAAGTTTTTGCACCTTACGCAGTAGAAGAGCCGCCTCGGCGTAGCTGCCGCGCGTGCGCTGCTCAATCAGATCTTCGGTGAGCATCAAATACTGGCGAATGGCCTCACGTGGGCGCGGAATCTCGACTGCCTGGGCTACCTGCCGGCGCAGCAGCGACATGCGCCCCCACCAGATATCGGGGTTCACGCGTTCCAGCGCTGCCAGAGCCAGGTCCACTTCATTTTCCATGAGGTAAATCTCGACCAGGAGCGAGAAGTTGCCTGCGTTTTCCAGCCGCTGCAAGATGTGCTGGCGCACGGTGTCGCGCTCGCCCAGCGGACCAGCGGTTTCGAGCAAGGCGTTGTAATTTTCGAGTGACTGCGCTTGCCAGAACAGCAGCTCTGCCAGCCGCAGCGCCTCGCGCGGCTGGTTGTGCCGGATGGCATACTGCTTTAGCCACTCCAGCATCTGAATGTCCGTTTCGCTGGAGGGGTGCTCTCGGATGATCTGCACAGCCATCTCCGGATAGCCGTGCTTCTCAAAGCGATCGGCGACGGAGGTGATGGAATACCCCGAGCCTTCGTGAACCGTGGTCATCGCTTCCTGTACGCGGCCCAGCGAAAGAAGGCGATCGATCAAATCGTGCTTGCGGGCAGTTTCGCGGCAGATGCGCAGGTAGGTTTCATCGTCGAGCGTGTCGCCCATCAGGTCTAGCCACAGCCCGCCCAGGGCCCGGCGCTGGTAGTCTTCGTCCCAGCCCGCGCCTTCGGGCAGTTCGGCCTGCACCCAATCGGCGATCATGTTCTTTTCTTCAGGGGTAGCTTCAGTGGCAAGAATCGACGGCGTTTCATCGGCGTAGCCGAGCCCACCAGCTTGCAGATCCCACACAAATAGCTCAAACAGAGCGTGTAGCAGGCCGCGGCGTAAATTGGGTTCGCTGGTGGAGCGCAGGCTGTCGCGAATGCCCTGTTCGCATTCTGCCAGCACCTGCCCCAGGTCGCCGCCTTCGTCATTCAACAGGCAGTCGTCGTACACCAGCATCCCGTCCATCAAGGTCTGGTAGACGATGGCGGCATTTGCGATATCCTCGCGATCGAGCAGGTCTTCGCCCAGGTCGAGGATCGGCTGGAGATTATCGGCGATTTGCGCGTTGCTGCCACCCATCTCGCCGCCCGCGCTGGAAAAGGCGCGGCGGATCTGCTGGGCGATCAGCTCGGATTGGATCGGCTCGCCGGGCGCGAGGTTACTCAGCGCCGAAAGTTCGAGGAGCTGGTCGAGGTCGGGGTAGCGTGCTACCATCTGCGCGATCAGCGAGATGAGATCGGCCTTCGATCGGTTTTCCAGAAGCTTGTCCAGCTCTGGCACTTCCACGAAGCTGCCCGGTTCATGCAGCCAGGATAACAGCAGCGCGGCGGCGTGCTTGCAGTGCCCGCCGTCACCGGCAGCGCAGGTGCAGCTTCCGCCCAAAATGCCTTCTGGCCCAAGGCGAATCTCCACGCGGTACGGGGCGATCTGCGAACCCTGGCACTCGGCGATCAGGCTTTGACCGCGCTTGCGGGGATTGAGGATCGACTCGTCCTCGAAATAGTGGTATCCGCGCTGGAACGACCTTGCCCCCACCCAGGTTTGCACATCGATCTCGGTAAATTCTGGCACCCGATTCATGCTAGTCCTTTCCATGAACTGTCCACGTCCCTGACAGTCCGGGTATCCCGAACCCGTTCTTTGATTATAAACAAAAACTAGCTACCTGACACTTTAACAAAAGAATAGTTGATCGGCAAAGACAAACCGGTTATAGTCGTTCTTGCGACAGAAAAACCCAACCGGAGATGACCGATGCCGATCAACACACTCTATCATACCTG
>JAEYTI010000375.1 GCA_023434145.1 Chloroflexota bacterium
ATTATGTTGTGTGTTGGTGTTTGGGCGGCTCCGCCGCAAAAACAGCAACACACAACATAATTTCGGATAGGTTCTAAATTTACGCGCCGCTGGTTGGGTTGTCTCCTGGCAGCATTTCTCGGTTTTGCGCTATTTCGGGTTCGTCTGTCTCTTCACCGGAAAGTTCGTGGGTTTTCATGTCGTAATGACCGCGCAAATCATCGCTTAAAGTCTGTTCCCATAACGGAATGCCCGAGAAATAGGCCGCGCGCGCCAGCAAGTGCGAGCTGATCGGGGCCGTGATCAGTAGAAACAGCACCACAGCGAGCGCTCGGGTGGTTACCGTGATATCCGCAAAATAGACTGCCACACCAATCATGATAAACCCAACCCCGAGAGTGGCAGACTTGGTGTTGGCATGCATGCGCATGAACAGGTCTGGCAAACGAACCACACCCAGCGCCGCGATGAAGATGAATACCGCTCCGATGAACATGAACACTAATGCTATGATTTCCGCCACGGTACACTTCCTTTCTCGATAAAGTGAGCAAACGCGGTCGTTCCGAGGAAGGCGATCAGCGCCAGCACCATCGCTTCATCGATATAAATAGGCTGGTCGGTTGAAACGGCATAAACACCGATTAAGCCAACCGAGGTAATGGCGATCAAATCCAGAGCAACAATCCGGTCTGGCAGGCTCGGCCCGAGCACCAGGCGGAAGAATGCCAGGAACATCGATAAGATCAGCAGGGCGAACAAAGCGTACACGATCATTTTCGCTCCTCAAATGTTTTCGCTTCAGAAGGTTGTTGTGAAAACAGGTTGACTACCTGGCGCTCAAACCCTCGTTTGATATCTCGCTTCATAACCTCTTCATCGGGCGCGTGGATGACGTGAACGTACAGTGTTTTGCGATCGTCGGAAACATCCAGCGACAGCGAGCCAGGGGTGAGCGCAAGCAGATTCGCAAACAGCGTCACCGGCACATCGCCGCGCAGTTCGAGCGGAATGGCGATTACACGCGGCCTTACACGCAGCGGCCCTGGGCGCAGCACGTCTCGAGCAACGCGCAAGTTTGCAATCAGCAGCTCCCAAAGGAAGAATGCCACAATCCATACCAACTGCGCGCCTTTCGAAAAGTATTGCCCGCTGCCAAATACGCCGCGCAGTATATACAAAACAATGTATCCCAGGATAAATCCTGCGGTTATGTTTTCCAGGGTAAACTGCCCGGTCAGCGCCGACCAGAGAAAGGCAAGCATGATATTGAGAAACAGCAGGCCCATTATTCCGCACTCCTGAAAACCGCTTCAATATACTGCGATGGATCGATCAATTGCTGCCCCGCCTCCATCGCAATTGGGAAGAACACACCGGCGCCAAACCCAACTGTCAGTGTAACCAGCGCCAGCAGGATCATTGGCAGGTACCATGCCCCCCAGCGCTCGCTGCCCGTCACCGGAACAGCCACCGGGTGTCCCTTGACCATCGCTTCTTCCTCCGCTGGAGCGGGCTTCCAGAAGCCCAGCGTCCAGATTTTGGTCATCGAGTAGAGCGTTAGCAGGCTAACGAACAGCGCCATGCCAACGAGCCAGAACTGCTCCACGACTACGCCGGCCTGCAGCAGGCTGAGCTTTGCAAAAAAGCCAGAAAGCGGAGGCAGCCCTGCCAGCGAGAGCGCCGGGATCAGGAACAGGACTGCCAGCAGCGGCATGCGCCGGTACAGACTCCCTAAAACGGTGAGGTCGCCGGTACCTCCGGCGCGTTCTATCGCCCCGGCAACCAGGAAGAGGTTGGTCTTCACCACCACGTGGTGGAAGATATAGAAAACTGCACCGGAGAGCGCCAGCGGTGTGTAAAGCGCCAGTCCCATGATCATATAGCCAATCTGGCTGATGATGTGGAAGGACAGGATACGGCGCACTTCGTTCTGAGCAACCGCCCCCAACACGCCCGTGAGCATGGTCAGCCCGGCAACCCACAAAAGCAGATTTTGGAAGAGGCCGCCGTCGAGGGGAAAGATCAGGGTGAATACCCGGATCAGTGCATAGACGCCCACCTTGGTGAGCAGCCCGGCAAATACCGCCGAGACCGCGGGGTGTGGCGCGAAGTACGAGTCGGGCAGCCAGAAGAACAGGGGGAAGACTGCCGCCTTGATCCCAAAGGCGATCAGGAGCATCGCCGCTACAGCGTTGACCAGCCCGGAGACCTCCGCGTTCGAGCGTACCTGGGCAAACTTCACCGATAGATCCGCCATATTGAGCGTTCCGATCAACCCATACAGCAGGCCGAGCGCAGACAAGAAAATGGCCGATGAGATCAGGTTGAGGGTGACGTACTTAATCGACCCAATCGCCTGGCCCTTGTTCCTGCCCAGCGCCATCAGCACGAACGAGGACATGAGCATCACCTCGAACCAGACGTACAGATTAAACATATCGCCGGTGAGGAATGCGCCATTTACGCCCATCAACAGGACAAAAAAGAGCGGGTAGTAGCCGAAGACTTCGCGCTTTTCGTTCATGCTGGCAAGCGAATACAACTGCACGGCAAGCCCAATCAGGCCGGAAACCACGATCATGATCGCGCTGAAAAGATCGGCCACCAGGGTAATGCCAAACGGCATCGGCCAGGACCCCATCTGCACTGCCTGAACTCCGGCGCGTTGAACCTCGGCGAACAGCAGCAGCGAAGACAAGAACAGCAGCAGCCCACCAATGGTGCTGATGACGCGCTGGACGGTGCGAGAGGTTGGCCGCAGTGACAGGCCAAACAACCCGGCGATAGCGATCAGCAGCGGCAGAATGATTGGAGCAGTGAGCAGGAAACCGGTAGCGTTCATTCTTCAACCTGGCTAAGACGATCGAGATCATCGCTGCCGGTCACGCGGTACACGCGCGAGGCCAACGCCAGCGCGAAGGCAATAACGCCAAGGCTAATGACGATCGCCGTCAGGATCAACGCCTGAGGCAGCGGGTCAGCAGCCGGTCCGGCAATCGTCTCCGCATCTGGGCTGATCACCGGCGGCCCGCCGTGCGATAACCCGGCGGCAGTGAAGATCAGCAGATTGGTCGCATGGGTCAACAGCGCCAGGCCGATGAGCAGCTTTACCAGGCTTCGCCGCAGCAGAAGATAAACCGAGGAGGCGTATAAAACGCCAATGACAATTGCGAGTATGATTTCCATTTATGCCCCCTCCTCAAGTGAGAAGACCATTGTGAGTGTGATGCCAAAAACAAGCAGGTACACGCCGATATCAAACAGCACCGGTGTGCCAACTTCCAGACTGCCAATCCCGGGGAGTACAATGTACGTCCACAGCCCTGTCAGGAAAGGCCGCCCGGCGAACAGACCAATCAGCCCGCTGACAACTGCGACGAGCAGCCCGCTGGCGATGAGCAAAGCAGGTGAAATTCGCAGCACCGCCCTGGCTTCTGCCGCATTGTAAGAGAGTGAGTACAGCGCAAAGGCTGCGGCTGCGACCAGCCCCCCGGCAAACCCTCCGCCCGACTGGTTGTGGCCGCGCACCAGCAGGAACAGCGAGAAGATCAGCAGCAAGGGCATCAGGAAGCGGATCGCGGTACGAAGGATAAGAGAATTCATGCCTGCTCCTTTCGCCCGTATTTCAAGATTGCGTACACTCCCGCGGCTGCTACCGCCAGCACGGTAATCTCACCCAATGTGTCGATACCGCGGAAGTCTACCAGGATGACGTTGACAATATTGCGCCCGTGCGCCAGCGAGACCGAACTTTCAAAGAAGTATTCGGAAATGCTTGGGAAGAGATTGACGCTCACCGCCGAAAGCACCAGCCCGGTCATCAACATGCCTACAATGATGGCGACAATCGCGTGGATCAACCGTGGGCCGGGTGGTCCGAGCGGATCGAAGCGGGGCAGGTGGTAAAAAGCAAAGACAAACAGCACCACGGTGATCGATTCGATCAAGAACTGGGTCATCGCCAGGTCTGGAGCGCCAAACTGCAGGAACAGCAGCGCCACACTGTAACCCACCACGCCCATCGCCGCGATCGCACCTAATCGCGAGCGTGAGCGCACCGCGGTAAGGGCGGCAATCACGATGAGCACGGCAAGGGCTGCTTCATAAAAATATATTTCGGTCAGTTCCGCGGGCCAGTGCAGCTCACCTTGCAGCAGCAGCATGGAACCCGCCAGGGATGTGGTGGCCAGAACGATCACCAGCAAGTAGTACCGCAGATAGCCGTTTTGCAGTACGCGCGTCTGCGCCGCCGCAACCCAATTCATAATGACGAGCGACCAGCTATAACCGGCCTCCGGCCCCCAGCGCAGAATAGGCTCCAGCCGCCCGACCTGCTTGCGCCAGGTATTCCAGCCAAAGTACAGCAGCGCCCCCAGTAGAATTGCCAGCACGCTCATGCCAAGCGCAAGGTTCAGCCCGTGCCAGAGCGAGAGTTTTACCTCCACGGGGGCATTTACCACCGCGCGCGTGGCCGGCTGCGCCAGATAGGTGGATACGGCATAGGGGAACAGCCCCATCGCCAGGCCCAATGCGCCAAGTACGGCGGGACCAAACAACAGCGTGAAAGGCGGATCGTGCGGCTTGACGGGTGTCTCCTTTAGCGGGCCGAAGAATGGGCGCAGCACGATAATTAGCGCGAGCGCGACTGACACCGCGCTGCTGAAGACGGCGGCTGGGATCAGGATGAGCCAGAACCCCCGCAGCGCCAGCGCAGCTTCGAACAGCAGCTCTTTGCCGATGAAGCTGAGCAGCGGTCCCAGGCCAGCCAGCGAAAGCGCCGCCAGCACGGCAAAGGCCGCCAGCAGCGGCATTTTCGCGCGCAGCCCGCCCAGGCGGTCTACGTTGCGCGTGCCAGTTTCGTGGTCGATTGCCCCGGCGATCATAAACAGCGCGCCTTTATACAACGCGTGCGCCAGTAAGAAGACCACGCCCGCCTTCGCCGCCTCATCTGAGCCGACCCCGAATAGCATCGTCATCGTGCCCAGCGAGCTGATGGTTGAATAGGCCAGAATGCGCTTCAGGTCGCTGCTGTTCAGCGCGAGGAATGCCCCCACCAGCATGGTTAGCAGTCCTACAGTCGTCACCACCACCTGCCACCAGATTGAGTCGGAGAAAACCGGGTACAGCCGCGCCAGCAAGTAAACACCGGCTTTCACCATGGTGGCGGAATGAAGGTAAGCGCTGACCGGCGTTGGGGCAGCCATGGCGTTTGGCAGCCAGAAGTGGAAGGGGAACTGGGCTGATTTGGTAAATGCACCCAGCAGAATCAACAGCAGGGCGGGTAGGAAGAGCGCGTGCCCCGCCAGCGAGTCGCCCATGTTGACGAGATCAGAGATCTGGTAGCTGCCACCGGCCATGCCCAGCAGGATCAGCCCGCCCAGCATTGCCAGCCCACCGCCGCCCGTAACCAAAAATGCCTGTAGCGCAGCCGAACGCGCCTCGGGCTTCTGGTTCTCAAAGCCGATCAGCAGGTATGACGTGATGCTGGTTAGCTCCCAGAACAGGAACAGGGTCAGAAGATTGTTTGCCAGCACCAGGCCAAGCATGGATGAGAGGAACGAGAGCAGCAGCAGGTAAAAGCGCCCTTCGTGTTCGTGCCCGGCCATATAACCAGAAGCATAGATTACCACCAGCGCGCCAATCCCGGTGATCAGCAGGGTGAACAGCAGGCTCAACCCGTCCAGGCGGAAGGCAAGGCTCATACCCAGGTCGCGGACCCAGTCGACGCTGCTTTCGGCCACCACATCAGAGGCCACTGCGGGAATTTGCCAGGCGAAGAAAACGAACAGCCCCAGCGGGATCAGGGAAAGCAGCAGCCCGGAAAGGCGCTTTCCAACCCGGTGGAGCAGTGGAGCGGCGAACGCGCCGATGAATCCAGCAAGGATTGCGTTGATCATGTTATTTCACCACCAGTACAGGGACTTGCGCGCGCTGAACCACAGACACGCTGATGCTGCCAAGCAGAATTCCTTGCCAGGTGCTTACCCCGCGAGCGCCCATAACGATTACATCCGGCTTGATGGTTTCTGCCACGCCGAGAATGACGTGCGATGGTTGACCCTGAATGACCTCGGTTTCCACTTCCTGCACGCCCAGGTCGCGCAGCCGTTCAGCAGTCCGCTGTACCAGATCCCGCGCGTCCCGATCGATCGCGTTGGCGTCAACATTGGGGAAGTTATACCCGACGGCTGGCGTGGCGATCAGGGTAAAGGCGTGCAGAACGGTCACCTTTGCGTGAAACCGGACTGCCAGAGCGGCGGCGTAATCCGCTGCGCGCTCCGCGGCAAACGATCCATCCGTGGCGAACAAAATATGCCGGAACATTCGATCTTACGCACTCCTCTACCAATGTCTATTCTTGATACGTTTCATATCGTTACCGCGTGGTCAACTTACGCAGCAACGATGTGAAGTACGAATAGCTTTTCTCGAAATGGCAACCCTGGAAAATGAGGGGCTGCTCGCCTTGCCGCAGAATTTCGCCGAACAAAACTGTGATTAGCTTATCGACAACACGGGGCGCTGACAACCGCAATTTCGCGTAATTGTTCTACGCGGAATCGCTGATATTGCCGGTACCCTTTCCGATATAATGAAGCCATGAGCGAAAAAATTCGCATTCTACTCGCAGACGACCATGCCTTGCTGCGCCAGGGCACTGCTGAACTCCTCCAGCACGAGAAGGATATTGAAGTAGTTGCGCAGGCAGAGAATGGGCAGCAGGCAGTGCGAATGGCTCATGAGACCCAGCCGGATATCGTGGTGATGGATGTGCGGATGCCGGGCCTATCGGGTATTGACGCCACGCGCCAGATCCGCCGCGATCTCCCCCACGTGCAAGTGCTGGTGCTGACGGCTTACGACGATGACCAGTATGTCTTCTCGCTGCTGCAAGCGGGAGCCAGTGGATACCTGCTGAAAACCGCGCCTGCCAGTGAATTGATCCGTTCGATCCACCAGGTGCAGGCGGGTGAGTCGCCGCTTTCACCCGCCATCGCTCGCAAGGTGGTGGCGCGTTTTAACGCTGGTAACGCAACCGAGACCGGTCCAGAAGGAGCCACCAATTCCGATACGCTTACCCCGCGTGAATTAGAAATCCTGCAATTTCTGGCGCAGGGAATGAGCAACCGCGATATTGCTGAGGCGCTGTACATTAGCGAGCGGACGGTGCAGGCGCACCTGACGAACATTTTTGCCAAAATGCAGGTAACCTCCCGTTTAGAGGCGGTGCTGAAGGGGATCCGGCTGGGCTGGCTGACGTTATACGTCTGATTGGCGATCCATGCGCAAGTTCCACCATTTTCGCTCACTGCACGTTCAGGTTCTCCTGTGGATGATACTCCCCTTCACGGTTGTTCTGACCGTCGCGCTGGGGGCGATCATCTTTGCCTTTCAGAATAACACGACCCAGTTGGTGCTGGAACGGCACCAGCAGATGGCAAACCTTGCGGCGGTTGCCGTATCGCGAGGGATTGAGGGCAACGCACACATTCTTGAGGCGCTGCGCGACCGGGTGGCGCTTCAGAATCCTTCCAGAGAAGCGCGGGAGAGATCGATTCGGCAGTCCGCCGATGCACTGGTTGACTTTACCGCCGGAGTCATACAGGTGGATGACCAGGGACGGGTGATCACAGCCGTTCCTGGGACGCTGCTGGCGCAGTGGGAAGCGCTGCCAGACCCGACGCTTTTGCATCAGTTGCGCAGTTCGGCAGCCCCCATTTTTAGCAATGTGATTTCTACCCAGGATGGTACGAAGGTCATTCTGATTGGTGCCCCGGTATTTGGCGAAACGGGTGTCTTCACCGGCGCGATCGTCGGTGGAATCAACGTCAGCGCGCCGGACAACTCCATTAACGCCGCCATCCAAAAGTTAACCACCAGCACGCCGGGGATCGCCTATCTGGTAGACGAGCAAAGAATGGTGATTAGCCATCCCGACCCGGCGGAAATTGGCAAGGACTACAGCGACGATCTCTACGTCGGACAGGCGATCACCGGCACCCGGGGCGGCAGCCTGTGGACTTCTCCAGAAGGGGAGCGCTTTGTCGGCGCGGAAGCAATGGTCTCGCCATCTGGGTGGAATGTGGTGGTCAAAGAGCCCTGGGAGGCGATTATCGGTGAGGCGCGCCGCTACACCTACATTATTCTGGCATTCATTTTGCTGGCACTGGTGTTGTTTGTCTTCCTCTCCTGGCTTGGCACGCGGAGGGTCACCGCGCCAATTATGAAGTTATCCAAGAGCACGCAAATGCTCGCCTCCGGTGCCTATGTTCCGGATCTGGAAGAAAGCGACATTCGCGAGATCGACGACCTGCGGGCCGCATTTGGCACAATGGGAAAGCAAATTTCTTCTTACCGCGACGGATTGCGGCATTACGTGGAGGCGATCACCCGCTCTCAAGAGGATGAGCGACTACGTATCGCGCGCGAGCTGCACGATGATACAATCCAAAACCTGCTGGTAGTCTACCGTCGCATGGAGCTGATCCAGGCGACCGAAACCGACCCGCAGAAACAGCAGCAGCTCTGCACCCTGCACGAAATGATTGGTCAAACGCTGCAAGGTGTCCGGCTGATCAGCCAGGATCTGCGCCCGATGATGCTGGACGATTTGGGATTTGTCCCTGCCGTGCAGATGCTCGTCCGCAAAGCGCACGAGGGGCGCGGCGCGATTCCTGATGCGCAGCTAGAAGTTCAAGGGGATGGAAAACCCCTGCCCAGCGATACGGAACTGGCGCTGTATCGCATTGTGCAAGAGGCGCTCAATAACGTACGCAAACACGCCCGAGCTACCAGTGTGCAGGTCACTATCGAATACCAACCAGGCACCATCCGCATGATCATTGCCGACGATGGTGTTGGATTTGTGGTTCCGGCGTCGTTCACCGAATTGGTGCAGTCGGGCAACCTGGGCCTGATGGGTATTCAGGAACGAGTGTGGTCGGTTGGCGGAACGCTGCACGTAGAGTCGCACCTGGAACGGGGAACGAAGATCACTATTGTGGTCCCGCTGCACTCGTAAGTGGGCGTGTCGCTGTTTGTGCGGGTCAGGCAGAACAGGAGGTCGCCTGCGCAGGGTGGAATATCCCCTACGGATCACAATCCGGTAATGAAGAAATGCTGCGCGGTTCCCAATCAGGGACCGCGCAGCATTTTCTCATCCGGCTGGCGAAGAAGATGTAAGCTATACCCCGGCTTTTTTGAAGTCGAATATAATCAGCAGCAGATTAGAAATGGATGATTAGAGGCAAAATGACCATTACCATACGTGATCTGGCGGAGAAGCTGAACCTTTCCATTACGACTGTTTCGCGAGCGCTGGATGGCTACAGTGACGTGGCGGAAGAAACGCGCAAGCGCGTGGTAGAGGCTGCGCAGCAAATGGGTTACGTGCCCAGCGCGGCAGCCCGCCAGCTCCGGCGCAAGCGGACGGATGCTGTTGGCTTCATTCTTCCTACCAGCTCCCCCCAGTTCTCCGATCCGTTTTACGTCAGCTTTCTCACCGGGTTGTGCGATGAAGTGGCTTCGCATCGGCTGGATATGATGGTGACCTCCTGCCAGCCCGACAGCCCCGAAGAAAAACGGGAGTACAACCGTTGGGTGCAGAGCCACCGGGTCGATGGCATTGTTCTAAACCGAATTCGGGTGAGCGATTGGCGCATTACCTACCTGGTGGAAAACAAGATCCCCTTTGTTACGTTGGGCAAACCGGATACCGATAGCACCTGCCCCTACATCAGTGTGGATGAGCGCGCCGGCGTTCAAAAACTGGTCAAGCATCTCATCGACAAGGGACACCGCAGCGTGGCGTTTATCGGCGGTCCTGAGGATTTGGTTATCCAACAAGAACGATTTGCCGGATACCAGCAGGGCCTGGAGGCAGCCGGTATTGCCCTGGACCCTGCCTTGATTTTGGAAGGTAATCTAACCGAAGATGGAGGCTACCGCGCCGCCCTGGCGCTGCTCGGCAGACGGAAAAGGCCGACCGCCGTGATAGGCTGCAACGACCTTACGGCGCTCGGCGTGATGCGGGCTGCCAAGGAACGTGGGGTGTATATTGGCACCGAGCTGGCGATCGCCGGGTATGATGGCGTCAAGGAAACCGGTTACACCAACCCGCCGCTCACCACCGTGAGCCAGCCTACCTATCAAATTGCACGCGGCCTGGCGAAAATGCTGATCCAGTTGATCGAAGGGAAACCGATTGAGAATCCCGGCGTCATATTGCAACCGGAGCTGCGCATCCGCGCGTCGACGGGGTAGCGCAAAACATACCCCTGCCGGGCTCACATTTTTGCTTCTGTATCTCCATAGATCCAGCATGCCACCTGCTGGCTGCCAATTTGGAAGTTGGGCGGCATGGTCTCTTCGCATATCTTGCCAACCTTCGCGAAACAGCGCGTGTGGAAGGGGCAGCCGGTGGGTGGTTGCAGCGGCGAAGGCATATCGCCGGTCAGCAAGATGCGTTCCTTCCGGTTTTCTTTCTTTACGCGCGGGATCGCCGCCAGCAGCGCCTTGGTATAGGGATGCAGCGGGTTGTAGAACAATTCCTGGGTTGGGCCGGTCTCCACAATCTTCCCCAGGTACATCACAGCGACGCGAGTGCTGATGTAGTAGATCACACTCAGATCGTGCGCGATGAAGAGATAGGTCAGGCCAAAGTTCTGCTGGAGCTTTTCCAGAAGGTTGATCACCTGTGCTTGCACGGAAACGTCCAGAGATGAAACCGGCTCATCGGCGATGACGATACGCGGGTACATGGCGATCGCCCGGGCGATCGAGATGCGCTGCCGCTGGCCCCCGGAAAACTGGTGCGGGTACGCTTCGGCGTGGCGAGGGTTCAAACCCACGCTGTCTAGCAGGCGGGCTACTTCTTCTTCCCGTTCCGCGGCTGATTTTATTCCTCGGTGCAGCAGTGGCGTAGAAAGAATTTCACGAACGGTTTTTCGCGGGTTCAGCGACGCATACGGATTCTGGAAAATAACCTGCGTCAGCCGGTAGTAAGGCACCCGGGTGGGCGTGGATGGGTTGCCTTCTCGGTCGGTGGAGACAACCACGCGCCCGTTTTGCAGCGGTTTGCCCTCAAAATATACCTCTCCGGCGGTTGGTTCATATAGGCGAGCAAGCACCCTCCCGAGGGTCGTTTTGCCGCTGCCGCTTTCCCCCACCAGGCCAACCGTCTCCCCGCGCCAGATCGCCAGGTCGACTCCGTTTACAGCGTGCACAACCGGGTCTGGTTGGCGCGAGATGAGCCGCACGAGCGGGCTGCGAGGGATAGGGAAGTGCTTGGTCAGCCCCCGTACTTCAACAATGGGTGTGCGGGATTGTTTTTCTTCAGTCTGCTGCATGATCAACCCTCGTTCCGGTTGCGTGTAAATCCAGCTCGATCCGGTCGGCCCAGGACCAATCCACCTCGCGCTGGAAGCCATAATGCGCCAGGCAGCGGCTGAGATGCCCCTGCTCCACCTCGATTTGCGGAACCGGTCCCTCGGTGCACACCTCTCTGGCCAGCGGGCAGCGCGGAGCAAACGGGCAGCCATCGGGCAGGCTGGCAAGGTCAGGCACATTGCCCGGAATTGGCGCAACCGCCTGCTTAGGGATGGTGATCTTGGGGCGGCAGGCCAGCAGTCCGCGCGTGTAGGGGTGCTGCGGGTTTTCCACCACCTGCTCTACGCTGCCGCGCTCGACGATACGACCGGCGTACATCACCGCGATCGAATCGCAGAATTCTGCCGCGACGCCGAGATCGTGCGTCACCAGAATGACCGCCGTGCCGTGCTCTCGGTTGATGCGGCGCATCAGGTCGAGGATCTGCGCCTGGATGGTGACATCCAGCGCGGTAGTGGGCTCATCTGCCAGCAGTAGGGCCGGGTTGCAGGAAAGCGCGATAGCGATCAGGGCGCGCTGCTGCATGCCGCCGGAAAATTGATGCGGGTAGGCAGCGTAGCGGCTGTCTGGCGAGGAAATACCCACCTCGCTCATCACTTGCAGCACGCGCTCGCGCTCTCGCAGCGCGGTATCCCGGTTGAACGGCCAGGGTACCCGGCTGTCGCCAAGAATGTTGTGCAGGCGCAGCGTCTCGCGGATCTGCTCGCCAACGGGAAAGACCGGGTTGAGCGTGGTCTGTGGGTCCTGGAAGATCATAGCGATCTCTTTTCCGCGGATTGCGCGCAGCTCCGCGCCAGACGCTCCGCGCAGATCGCGGCCCTTGAAGAGGATTTCGCCTTCCGCCACCTGGCCCGGGTGGCGCACCAGGCCGAGGATGGAAAGCAGCACGGTGCTTTTGCCGGAACCCGATTCGCCCACCAGGCCCAATACTTTTCCTTCTTCTAACACCAGGTTTACCCCGTTCACCGCGCGCACGTGCCCGCGCCCGGTCGGGTAAACAGTGGTCATGTTGCGTACTTGCAGTAATGGCGTTTTCATCAGTCTACCTTCAGTCGAGGGTCGAGGATATCGCGCAGCCCCTCCCCGAACAAATTAATGGCCAGCACCAGGATCAAAATTGCTACCCCTGGCAGCGTGGAAACCCACCATGCCACCAGCAGGTGGTCTCGCCCGGCGGCGACCATGGTGCCCCAGGCCGGAACGCGCGCGGGCAGCCCCAACCCCAAAAAGCTCAGGCTGGCCTCCATGATGATCAAGAAACCCATGCGCAGGGTGGCCAGCACGAAAATCGAGTGGAAGATATTGGGGAATATCTCCTCGACCATGATCGCCAGCGGCCCCTGCCCGCTGACCTTGGCCGCTTCCACGTATTCTTGCGTCTTTTCGGCCATCATCGCGCCCCGTACCAGCCGGAAAAACTCTACCCAGCTTTTGAAGGTCAGCGCCAGGATCAGGTTGACAAAGCCTGGTCCCAAAAAGGCCATCATGCCGATGGCAAAGATCAAATAGGGGAATGCCAGCAGCAGATCGGCAAAGCGCGAGACGATATTGTCCAGCCAGCCGCGGTAATAACCGCTCAAGCCGCCGAGTATCGTCCCGATCAGCGCAGAGATGCCCACGGAAAGAAAGCCAATTGCTAGCGAAACCCGGCTGCCAAACAAAATGCGTGTCATCAGATCGCGGCCCTGCGCGTCGGTGCCCAGCGGGTACTGCCACGTTCCACCCTCTTCCCACACCGGCGGGGTGAGCCGGTCGCGGAGGCTGCCCCGGCTGGGGTCTACCGTGGTGATATATGGCGCGAGCAGGGCCAGCACCACGTAAAGTGCCAGCACAATCGCGCCCAGCATGGCCAGCGGATGTTTCCATAAACTGGAAAACAGTTCGGACAGGCTTCTACGCCAGATTCCCAGGCGGAGACGCCAGCCAAACCAGGGACTTGAAGTATCAGGAGTGCTTACCGGCGCTGCGTCCAACGGGTTGCTCCTCTCACAGTTGAATCTTCGGGTTCAGGTAGGTGTACAGCACGTCCACGATGAGGTTGGTGACCACATAAATAAAGGCATACACCATCACTGTTCCCTGAACCAGCGGGAAATCGCGGTCGAAAATGGCCGAGACCACGGTGCGCCCAAGCCCCGGCCAGCCAAAGACAGTTTCAACGATCATATTGCCGCCCAGCAGCACGCCAACCTGAAGCCCCACCACCGTAATGGTGGGAATCAGGGCATTGCGGAGTGCGTGCCGCATCACCACGCCGCTCTCAGGTGATCCCTTGGCCCGCGCCAGGGTGACGTAATCGGCGCGCAGGGTTTCGAGCATGCTGGAGCGCAGTACCCGCGCCACTACTGCCGCCATTGGCAGGCCCAGTGTCACCGAAGGCAGCACCAGGTGGCGCAGGCTGCTCAAAAGTGCCGCCTGATTACCGGTGAGGATGCTGTCGAGTACGTAAAAACCGGTCACTGCTTGCAGCGCAACCGCGTGATGGATGCGCCCCTGCACCGGCAGCCATTGAAACTGCACCGAAAACACCAGCAAGAGCACGATGCCCAACCAAAAGCTGGGCATTGAGATGCCCAAAAACGCTCCCGCCATGCTCAACCGGTCTAACCAGGAGTTCTGCCGCACAGCCGAGATAATACCGATGGGGATTGCGACCAAAAGGCTTACAATCAACCCGCCCAGCGCCAGTTCAATGGTTGCGGGCAAACGCCCCACAATCAGATCCACCACCGGACGCCGTTGCACGTAGGAATTCCCCAGATCGCCACGTACCAGATCGGCCAGGAAGAGGCCCAATTGTATGTGCAGCGGTTTATCGAGGTTGAATTCCTGGCGAAGCTGCTGCATCTCGCCTGCCGATACGGCCCCGCCCTGACCCATCATGATGTCGACCGGGTCGCCGGGCATCAGGCGCATGAACAGGAACACAATCACCGCTACGCCAATGATGATTGGGATCATTACCAAAATGCGTTCTATGACTTTTACAATTCGCATGATTCGCCCCGCATGCTGCCCGGCCCCTGACGGGGGTGCACCCGCCAAGTGAGAAATCTTACCGGCGCGTGCACCCCCCTATCCATCCCCCCAGCGG
>JAEYTI010000124.1 GCA_023434145.1 Chloroflexota bacterium
ATGTTCCCCTGCCGCAACCCACCAACAAACGGAAACACACCCGAAGCGGGTCTCTGAGAATTGGCGTGGTGGAGGGCGTAGATGGGGGTCAGGCGAGGCCAAGTAAATTGTAATTCGTCGAGCACAAAGCCAACTTTGTAAAGAAGCTTTCGGCGAATTACCTAGGGCGCCGCAAAACGCAGCAGATACAGCGCGCCCGCGCTTGCCAGGGCCGTGAGATAGGGGAACACGCGGTGCAGCACAGTGACGACCGCTGGTAGGGCTTTTTCGATATTTGACAGTCCGCCGGTGATGATCGTGACGACAAAGCACAGCCCGGCTGCCGCCACTGCGGCCGTCTGCCCGGGCTGGAGGCCCTGCTCACGGTGAATGCGCGAGACAGTGATGCCCAGGAAAACCAGCGCCCCGAGCGCGATCAGCTTGTGGACGTTGAAGAGAATGCCGCTGTACGGTTTGCCCGAGCGGCTGAGCCAGAAACCGGTGGCAAAGATGACGAGAAAGACTGCCCCAACACTCAGGGCGCGCGAAAGACCTGCGTTCACTGCTGCTCCTTCGATGGCTGTTGGATGCCATCCCAAAATATATTGAACCCCAGGCGGATCAGTTCGTCCTGTTGGGCGCTGTCCGGCTGGGTGACTGCGAGATTTGTAATGGCGGTGATCCCGGCGTACAGGAAGCCGCCGATGATCTCCGCCGGGTAAGGCTTGACGATGCCCTCGCCAAGCCCCGTTTGGATCGCTTCGTAGTAGAAGCCAAAAAACTGGTTCGACTCCTCCACCACGTGCGCGGAGACCACGCTGCTATCGCGCACCTGCTGGATGAAGCGGAAGGTCTCAGGATTCTGGACAAACCAGCGGATCGAGCCATTCCAGATATTCCAAAAGCGCTCGCGCGCAGAAAGACCTGGGCCCAGCAGCGATTGGATGTTCTCTGCCTGCTGCATGCCGGCGCGCAGCACCAGCTCGTCGATCAGATGCTGCTTTGTGGGAAAATACAAAAACAGAGTGCCCGCAGCAGTCCCTGCCTCCCTGGCAATCTCGGCTGTGGATGTGCGCTGAACGCCGTTTTCCACGAAGAGATGAAGCGCAGCAGCGAGGAATTTTTCGCGTTTTTCGGGCTGAAGCTCACGTACCATCGTTTCTCCTTCTATAATGACTGATTACTCATTCATTATAGAAGGAGAATATGAATTTGTCAATAGGGGATTTCGGGTGAGCGAAATATCGATCCAAAAAATATTGCTTGTGTTGGTTGTTTGGGGTGGTGTAGCCACCCCAAACAACCAACACAAGCAATATTCGGATAGGTTCTTAATCGATTGGATTACAAGACTGTATGTAATGTTGCCAGATTCCACCGGATTGGTATATAATCATGAAAAGGGTTTACCGAAATCAAATTGCCGTATCACTTTCGTGTAAAGAACAAGGGGGAGTCATATTTTGCGTAACGGCCTTTGGGCGTTGATCGCCTGTTTCTTGATCATCGCATGCACGGCACCAATTCCGGTGCTGCCAGGCGAAAGCCCGGCTCAACCGCTGGTTCCGCTTGCCACAACAGCCGCACTGCCTACCCTTTCCCCTGAACCCACAAAGCCCCAGGATTCTACGCCGGGCTTTCCCATTGCCCCTGCGCACCCTACCCTGGCAAATTGGCCTGGGTTCGTTTCCACAGACCCCATCCGGCTGGCGTGGTTCTACAAGCAGCCCGCCGATGGGGACCTCGAATACATCGCGCAGAACCACGACTTCTTCATCATGACCCGCCGCGACGAGGTAGACCGAGACCACATGAAGCAGCTCGGCGCGACCGCCCCGTTCTTTCAATACCTGCTGCTGATGGAGATTCACAACCCTGATGACTGCGACAGGCGGCCCTTCTCGAACAACGTCGCCTATGAGACCGGCGACTACTGCTGGATCGCCGAAGAGCACCCGGATTGGTTCCTGCGCGACTCGGATGGCGAGATCGTAACGAAAGATCAAACAGTTTATATGGACCCCGCAAGCGCAGGTTTCCGGCAGTTCTGGATTGAACGCGCCCGCCGCGCTCAGGAAGAGCTGGGCTGGGATGGCATCTACATCGACAACGTCTATGCCAGCCTCTACAAGTTTGAAGACCGCAGCATCACGCTGGAAAAATATCCGCATGACGAGAGCCTTCGCGCGGCAGTGGAGGATTTCCTGCACCTGATCCGCAATAGCTACGCGAAGCCCGCCGGGAAACCGGTATTTGCCAATATCCTGCCCCATGAAGAGGCGGATACCTGGCTGCGCTACATGCGCTGGCTGGATGGCGCATTCGTAGAAGCCTTCGCCGTGGACTGGGATGAGGATTACATTGACCCAGAGGATTGGGAAGAGCAGCTTATCCGCTTACGGCAGGTGCAGCGCGAGGGCAAATTCCTGGTTTTGGTCTCGCAGAGTGACGATATTGATGATTCAGAACGCCAGACCTTTGCCCTGGCAAGCTATCTGCTGATTAATGAAGGCACGGCATTCTTCCGCTACGGGCATCACTCCGAGTACACCACAGCGCGCTTGTACGATAATTACGCGCTCGATCTCGGCCAGCCGCTCGGCCCGGCTGAAAAGACCGGCAGCAGTTGGCGGCGCGAATTTACCAACGGATCTGTCACGGTTGATCCTGATAAACAAGAAGCAGAAATACAGCTAAATTAACAAATTAAAAAAACAGCAGCATCGCAATAAAGGGGGATTTCATCATGGCAAAAGCACTGCTCGTCCACTTCCGGCAGCCGGGAGATTTACCGCTCGAACCGCTCGTCGAACTGCTCAACCGGCGGCTGTGCCCGGATAATATCACTCCCCGCCCGCCCATCTTCCGGCAGGCGGGGAACACGGCCCTGGCGGTCTTCAATCCCAACGATACCGTTGAGGTTCACGGCACAAGCGCCTGCCTGGGCGCAATGTTTGAGCCAGATGCGCCCTGGTGGCAGACTGGAACGATTGCCCCGGATGGCAGCTATGCCATCTTCCGCGCCGGTGAGCGTTCCGGCGTGTTTTCCATCGAGCTGCTGACGGATATCCTGGCGACGCGGACCATCTGGTACGTGCTCACGCCGCAGTTCTTCGCTGCCTCTACTTCACAGCGCGCGCTGATTGCCTTGCTCGGCAGCTACGAGCCCAACCCGCAGGCGGTCTCGTGGATGCTCTCTACCGGCGTCATCGGACCGGGGCAGTCGTGGGATCAGCGCATCCAGATGCTGCCCGGCGATTCGCGCCTGCGCTTTGACCCTGCCACCTGGCAGATAAATCTCGACACCGCCCCGGTGGAATATACAAGCGAGAACCACCGCCCCGAGAAGCAGTACCGGCAGGTGAAAGACTCACTCGCGCGCGTGATCGGCGGGCTGGAGATCGACTACTCGCGCTGGCGCATGCTGCTCTCCGGCGGCATCGACAGCCGCGCCATCCTGCTCAACCTGCCCCGGGGTGATGGCTTGCAGTGCATCACCTGGGGCATGCGCTCGGCCATGCAGGTCAAGGAATCCGATGCCTACATCGCCGCGGAACTGGCCCGCTCGCTCAAGGTACCGCACTGCTATATGGTCACCGATCTGCACCGCGAGGCAGACGTTGACGTGATCTTCGATCGCTTTCTCACTGCCGGAGAGGGGCGCGTCGACCAGGTACGCGGTTATATGGACGGCTTCCAGATCTGGCAGCAGCTGGTGGAAGACGGCGTGCAGGGCATCATCCGCGGCGACGAGTGTTTTGGTTCGCCCCCGCCCTACTCAACCGCCTACATCTTGCGTCAGATGAACGCGCTGACACTGGACGACTACCAGAACGGCAAGAAGTTCACCGGGGATTTCGGCCTGCCCGCCAACCGGCTACCCTCCGGGCTGCGCAAACGCCGCGGCGAAGACCCACGCAACTGGAGCACGCGCATGGTGGCCCAGCACTTGATCCCGCACGAGCTGGCAGCGCTGAACGAGATCAAAAGCAGCTTTGTAGAGGTGATGAACCCCCTGCTCTCACGCGAGCTGGTGATGCTGTCGCGCTCCCTCTCGCCCGCAGCGCGTACCGGGCGGGTGCTGTACGACCAGGTGGTGCTCGATGCGCACCCCGGCTTAAGCTATGCTACCGCCAACGCCGTAGAAGAGGTGCAGGATCTGCTCAAAAAGACCGCCGTGGTGCAGACCGTGCTCGACACGCTGGCAAGCGACAACGCCCGCGCAGCCCTACCGGAAGCGATGCTCGGCTATTTGCGCAACAAAGTGCAGCCGCGCGGCTCCAGCGGGAATGGGAACGGGGCAAAAAAGCGCAAGTACAAGCAGATGCTCCCGCGCTGGCTGCGCAGCTTTGTGCGCGATCACTTCTCCAAGCCCAACCTCGATTCGCACAAGGCAGCTTTCCGCGCCTACATCATCACACGCATGCACGGGATTCTGCAGGAGGATGCCCGGTTGGTAGAGGAGATGCGGGAAACGGTGTATCTTTTCTAAAAAATATGATAACTGCTCAGCCCTGTCGGGCTACTGGCTTGAAACGCGCTCCCTACGGGAGCGCAGAAGGGAAATGTGGGCATTTCCCCCTAATAGGCGGGCGGAGCCCGCAATTCATAAAAAAGCCCCTGCGGCTGAGCAGTTACAAAACTGAGGTTGTGTGGTGCGTGATATCGTCACGCACCACACAACCTCAGTTATTTTTTCAGCTCACCTTCACTGGCAGCAGCACGTGGAATTTGGCCCCGGGGCAGGATTCTTCATCATGCCCGGGTGACTCTGCCCATATTCTTCCGCCGTGCGCCTCAACAATGCCGCGTGCGATGGTAAGGCCCAGCCCCGGCCCCGCGCCCTTGAACTTGGTATCTCCGGTGGAGTGCAGCAGCACGCTGCCCACCCGGTAGAACTTTTCGAAGATGCGCTCCAGGTCGTCAGGGGCAATGCCAATGCCAGAATCGGCCACCACAACTTCCACGTAGGAATGCCCATTCAGCCCGGCCAGGTGCGCCACACCTTCGTCGCCCGGTTCCACCATCCGCCCGGATATGCGGATCTGCCCGCCATCGGGGGTAGACTTGATGGCGTTCTGCACCAGGTGCGAAAAGACCTGGATCAGGCGCTTGCTGTCGGCGGAAATGGCCGGCAGATGGCCCATACCCCGCACCGTCACGTTCTGCCTGCGGTCTTCCAGGCCCTTCTGCCAGGTGCTCACCGCGCTGCCAACGATACCCGAGACGGTCACCGGGCCGCGCATGAGGTCGAGCGTTTTGGTGTCCACTTTCGACACGTCAAACATGGTCTCCACGATCTCTTCCAGCCGCCGGGCCGCCTTGCGGACCGCGTCGGTCATCTGCGCGCCACTCTTCGCCTCCAGGTCGCCCCCGCGGATCATCTCGCCCAGGATATCGTTATAGCCAATCACCTGCGTCAGCGGGGTACGCAGCTCGTGCGAGGCAATATTGATAAAGTCTGACTTGGCCTGATCGAGCCGGGCCAGCTCGGCATTGGCGGCTTTCAGTTCTTCGTTCAGCCGCTCATTTTCGGCATTGCGCTGGCGCAGATCGTCGAACAGGCGCGCGTTTTCCAGCGCCACGGCAGTCTGATCCGCCAGGGTTTGCAGCAGCACCAGGTCTTCATCAAAATAGCGGTCGCCAGAGCTCTTCGGCCCCAATGCCAGCACGCCAATCCACTGCCCCTTGGCGTAGATGGGCACAAACACATCCATTCTCAGGCCGGTGATCCACTCACGCTCATCGGCGTCCATCTCTTTGAAGCGCGGCAGCAGGTCGATGTCGTACTGCGTCAGCGGGTGATGCTCGCGCCGCAGCGAGTAGACCGCCGGGTTCTTGCCCGCAAGCCGCCCCTCGGGCATCTCCTGGCCCAATCCACTGATTGAGCGCAGGTGATAGTAGCCGTTGCCCTCTTCCCAAAAGTTCTCATCTGGCTCGTGGCGGACGATTGCCAGCGCGCCGTGGCTGATCTCCATCGCCTCGCTGATCAGGCCCACCACCACCGTCGCCAGCACTTCGATGTCGACGATGTTGCTGATGCTCATTGAATATTCCGCCAGCGTCTGGCGAGCATCGTAACGCGCGCCGTTGATCAGGCGAGAGATCAGGCCGTTGAGCAGCCCCAGCAAGGGGTTGAACAACACTGCCAGCGCCGCAGCCAGTACCACACCGGTCAGCACCGGGTTGAACGCAGCTTCGGGCATCAGATAACGGACGCCAAAATAGCCACCCGCGTACACCGCCGCGGTGATCAGGCTGATGATCGCGTAGCTGGCAATGCGCCGCGACGCCAGCCGCAGATCGGGCAGGTTGTAGGTCAGCAGTACGTAAGCCGTGGTGATGACCGCCAGGAGGAAGAGCATGCTGCCAATGGCCGGCTGGTTGGCAAGCATCGCCGCCTGACCGGCAACCGCCAGCGTCGCCGCGATAGACCAGTACTTGCCGCGGTTGCGGTGCAGCGGTGATGTGGTTTTGCCATAGCTGCGGGCGGTGAGCAGCAGCGCCCCGCCCATGTACACGCCCCAGGCGATCACCAGCACGCCAAACGCCGCCAGCCAGCGCAGCATCTGGTAGCCCCCGCCCTGCCACAACACGTCCGGCAAGCGCAGCGGATTCTCATACAGCAGCGCCACGAGCGCAATCACAGCCGCCCCGCCAGCCCACCATTCCATGCCGCTGCCCGGCTGGCGCAAGAAAGATCGCGTAAGCTGGAAGAAGATCACCGACCCCGCCAGCAAGAAGTACAGCCGGATGCGCTCCAGCGCATACATATCGAACCCGTGCACGGCGCCAATCCACTGCCCGCGGTGCAAGCTTGCCAACACCACCCAGCCAAACGAGGCAGCGATTAGCGCCAGCAGCAGCGGAACAGCACCTTCGCGCAGGCCACGGCTGCGCAAGATGCCATATACCGTCACCAGATAGGCGATGCCAGAAAGCACGATCAGGATAAGGATGATATCAGGAACCAACATGCAGGCAGTCTCCCCCAAAATTTAGCAGCAAGCGGCAATTTTGAAACCGATCGTATTCTGTAGTAAGGGGCAGTTCGTGTTTGTATCGGTAAGATTATTTACGGGAAATTTACGCTTATTTAGTATAGAGCAAATTGGCTGGCATGACAATTGCAGAGTCATATCGGTTTTGAAAGGTTAAAAAGCTGTACCCCGACCAACAGTGTTGGCCGGGGTACAGCAGGAACAAAAATGCTAGTGCATGCCCGCGTGTTCAGGCCACAGCGGGATCATCGCCTGCTGCTCGACCAGTTCGTCCATCTGTGCTTCGGATGGCTGCGCGCCGGTGAAGCGCGAGGCGGCTTCGAGAACGCTCGGCAGCACATGGATGTCGCCAACGGTGTTGAGGAACGGCTTGCTCGGGTGACCCAGCACCCACGCCACCGCCTGATCCACTGTCTCCTGCTCTTTGAGCGGTTCGTACCAGCAAGAAGCCCAGTGCTCGGCGCCCTCTTCCCACGGTTTGCGGCAGATCGATTTGATCGTCTGCATGGCCACGTTTTTCTCCTGGCACATGGCGGTGAGCGCATCGAAATCCTCGCGGTACTGCGCGATGCTGTACATGGGGTAGTTCAACGGCAGCAGCACCGAGTTGAAGTCGAAAGCCTGCAGAGCGCGCATGTGAATCTTGGGCGCGTGCAGGGTGTGGCTGGTAATGCCGATAAAGCGCACCAGGCCCTCGTCGCGGGCTTCGATCGCGGCGCGCAGGCCGCCGTCATCGGCCAAAAGCTGGTCGAGTTCCTCGTCCTTTGTCACCGCGTGGAGCTGGATCAGGTCGAGATGGTCGGTTTGCAAGCGCTCCAACGACTGGCGGATCTGCGCGCGGGCGGCCTCATAGGCGCGCTCGCCGGTCTTGGTGGCGAGGAAGAAATTGCCGCGGTGCTGCTTCATCCACGGGCCAATGCGTAACTCGGCGTCGCCGTATGAAAAGGCTGTATCGATGTGATTCACACCATAGCGCAGCAGCAGTTCCAGTGTCTGATCGGCTTCCGCCTGAGTCACGCCGCCCAGCGCGGCAGCGCCAAACAGCGTGCGGGTGCTCTCGTGCCCTGTTCGTCCAAATACCATTTTTTCGATCATTGAATCCTCCATTCTGGAATTATGGGTCCCCCTCCCTGTTGCAGCTTTCTAAGATCTTTGGTGGTTGCCGTGAAGCGATACAATGCAGCGCTCCACGGCAACCACGACAATTCACAAAGATCACCAAGTATCTATCCGAAAATATTGCTTGTGTTGGCTGTTTGGGTAGCTACGTCACCCAACCAGCAAACGATTTTCGGACAGGTTCTACTTCATTAAACAACAGATTTGAAAAAAATGGTTAAAAAACGAGGGCGATCTTTCCACGGCAGCCGGTTACGGTGAGGGTTTCACCCAAAAGCCCGAGCCGGGGCGGGCCGGGTCGATCAGCGACAGGCGCGGGTCGAAATCGCTGGCGCGGGTACAGGGCAGCGGCTGGTCGAAGCAGCGTTCCTCGCTGCCGTCGGCGGCCAGGTACACCACCAGCCCGCTGGCGGTCGCCCGCGAGCGCTGCGGATCGTGCGCCGCCAGCTGCGCGGCAAGCTCACTCTCGCGCGGCGGCAGCACCAGCCACGCCCGCGCGACATTGTTGGTAAAACCTGGCTGGAGCCACAGCAAAATCAGGATCATCCCACCCGCAACGGCTGCATGCGGTGCGCGCAGCCAGCCCAACCCGCAAGCGCGCCGGATCAGCATCAGGCCAGGGATCAGCGGCAGCAGCCAGGGCAGCGCGGCGGCGAATCGTGAAGCCGGGGCGGCGTAGAACCAGAACGCCAGCCCGGCAATGGTGATGGCCAGCAGCGCCCACAGCCCGCGCTCGCCGGGAACAGCACGGCGGGTGGCGATCCGCAGCAGGAGTGCCAGCGCCAGCAGCAGCGCGGAGTAGATCCACGTCTCCTTAAACTCAAACGACTGAATGCCCAGCCACCAATCGAACCATACCGCAAACGGCTGGCCCGCGGGGAAGATACCCGCCGTGCGCGCCCAGGTCTGAATGCCGTCCGCCACCGGCGCCGCCATATCTGACGGGATCTTCCACAGAACCGGCAGCGACAGCGCGGTGCTGGGATACAGCAAATAGCCGCTGAGCAGCGCGTGGCGCGCCAGCCAGGGCAGCAGCACCAGGGCGAACAGGCTTGCCATCCACCCCAGGTCCGCGCGAAGCTCCTGCCGGGTGAGTCGAGCGCCCGCCCACCACGCCCACAGCGCCGCCAGAATCACGCCGATGCCATACACGATAAAGCTCATCTTGACGGCCAGGCCTACAGCGGAAAGGAATAACAGCAGTGCCGTGTGCGCCTTGCGATCGGGCTGCGGGGCAGATTCGCGCGCCATATGGAAAGCGTGCAGAAGTTCCGCTGCCAGCACGGCTTGCAGCACAAACACCACCGAGTCGGTGGCGTAACCGGCGTACTCGTATTCTCCGCGGGTACCATACCAAAGCGTCACCGGCAGCAGCAGGGCATAGAGCTGATTGCGAGCATCAGGCGCGCCCTGCGCCACGCGGTATGCGCCCAACAAGCAGCGCAGCCCCAGCGCGGCGTAGAGCACGGTGGTGGCGGTGTAATAGATCAGCCCGCGCAGGGGGCCGGTATCCATCATCGCTACAACCAGGAAAGAAGCATTGTTAAACGCCAGCCGGTGGTGAAGGTTACCCAGCCCCGGCACGATCGGGTAGGCTTGCAGCCAGCGCACCATTGGCAGGTGATACAGCCCATGATCGTATGAGGCAGGCGAGTGCAGCGCCTGGTTGACCAGCAAATACAGCATCCCAAGCGCCAGCCCGCCCATCACCGCAAGCTGGCTGGTGGGACGAGCGCGCAGCCAGGCCATCACCGGACGGCCCTTCCACGACCAGCCCGCCAGCGACGTCACCAACGCACCAATCAACACAATGAAGTTTACCGGCAGGAGCAGGTGCCAGATCTGGAGCGCTGCCAACGCCGCGCCCCAGCCGATGAAAAAGGCCGCAAAGAGCGTCTCGGGCAGCGGCTGGCGCAAGACACGTGCCATCGGCAGCCCCAGCCCGGTGAAAAAGGCCAGGAAGAACAGGACAAGGGCAAATACGGCGATCATGGCTGGGGTGATTATATCACCGGGGGGTGAGGCGTTCTTTTCCATTTCTATGTACAATAAACCCAGACCCTTTCTTACGGAGGCACCCGATGACCCAGCCCCTCTCCTTTGACGGCCCGCGCCCCATCCGTGACGACGAGTGGCGCGATTCTGAGCGCCTGTTCCGCATCTGCTTCAGCGGCGAGCCGCCGGAATTTGAGCTGCCCGCCGAAGAACAGGTGAACAAAATCGACGAGCCCAACGCCGAGGTGCAGGTGATCTGCGCGGACGGGCGGGTGGTCTCGCAGATCGTCATCGTCTGGGAGCAGTTGAATGTGCACGAAGGCGTGGTGCAGATCGGCAGCATTGGCGGAGTGAGCACCCACCCCAACTACCGCGAGCACCGGCTGGCCCTGCACTTGCTGCAACGCTGCGCGGAGCGCCTGCGCGAGCACGGCGCGGAGGTGATGCTGATCTCTGGCGGGCGCGGGCTGTATACGCGTTCGGGCAACGTATTCACCGGCAAGTTCGCCGAGTTCCGGCTGGAGGCGGGCAAGTTCCCCGCGCCATCCGATGGCAACACTGCGATAACCGAAGGTTTCGCACTGCGTCCGGCCAGGAAAGCAGACGCCGAAGCCTGCCGCCGCCTGTACGAGCAGCAGCCGGTGCGCTTCTCGCGCCAAAATAGCATATATGAGGGGCGCTTCAAAGGAGAAGATCCAGAATTCAATTCCGAGAATCTGGTGATCGAGCGGGATGGCGAAATCGCCGCCTATTTGCTGCTCCACCGCGAGTGGGAAGACCGAAAAGACCCGGAGACGAAGCGGCGCGCGCTGTGGGAAGCCGCCGGAAGTAAGGATGCCATTCTGGCGGGCGTATCGCTGCTGCTAGAAGGCGGAAGGGTGAACGAGCTGCGCTTTCCCGTGCCCTGGCAGGAGCAAGAGATGATCGATGCGGTCGCTGCGCTTACCGGGCAGGAGATGCAGTCCACGGCGCTGGACGCGCATACGATGCGCATCCTCAACTTCCCCAGCATGCTCGAAAGCCTGCGCCCGTATATCACCGCGCGGTTGGGCGAGGAAGTGTACCGCGAGCTGCGCTTCGAGCAGGCCGGCCCGCTGCTGCGCGACAGTGCCACCCAAGTAGATGAAGGCCGCTGCGCCATTGTGCTTGGCCGCGAGCGGTTCGAGCTGGATACCATGCAGATGACACGGCTGGTGATGGGCGATCCCGAGGGAAAGCTGGCGGATGTGGAGATTCCCGGCTGGCTGGTCCCGATAGTGCGAGCGATCTTCCCGCTGCCCTCGTTCCTGCCCGGGCTGAACTACCACTAATGATGAAACAATCCGCGCATACCCGATCCTGGCAGATCGCCGAAACCATCCTCGGTGCGGCGCTGCTGCTCGGCCTGATCCTGGGGTTTATTCTGCCGCTGCCGCTTTCGCGCTGGTTGCCCAGGCCGCTCTCGGTTGCCGCCGGGGTGATCCTCCTCGTTATTGGCTTCGCCATCATCGGCAGAGCGCGCCGCCAGTTCCGTGTCGCGGGGCAGCCCACCGACCCGGGCCAGCCAACGACGCAGTTGATAACGACGGGAATCTTCTACTGGTCGAGAAACCCGCTGTATCTGGCGGGGTTGATTGCGTTTTTGGGGCTGGGAGCGCTGCTCAACTCGCTGTGGCTGATCCTTCTGCTGATCCCGGTGATGATTGCGTTCCACATCATTCTCATCGCCCCAGAAGAGCAGTATCTGGAAGCGAAATTCGGGGAGCCGTACCGCGACTATATGCGGACCGTGGGCAGATGGATCGGTAGGAATCGCTAATCCGCCGCGGTATCCGCTAATCCGCCGCGGCATCCGCTAATCCGCCGCGGCATCGTACACCCGCGCCAGCCTTGAACATATTTGTGCAAAATCTCACATAGTGACAATCATCTGTGATGATTGTCACTATGTGTAGTTGTTATTGGTTGCTATGATTGCACTAACACAATCTGCTATATCAACCTATAACATCTTCCACCGGGTGCAATGAACGATTTTCTCACCGCAAGGCAAGTACAAGAGATCCTCAAGGTCGACCGCATCACCGTTTACCGCATGCTGCAAGACGGCCGCCTGAAGGGGACCAAAATCGGGCAGCAGTGGCGCTTCAGCCGCCGCGACCTGGATGCGCTACTGGCCCCCACTCCCCTGGCTGCTCCTGCAATGGCAGCGGAAATGAACCTCCCTACTCACTGCATGCAAACCATTCAGGATTTGTTCTCTGAAGTCGGGCAGATCAGCGCGCTGGTGGTAGATCTGCAAGGCCGCCCGCTGACACAGATGAGCTACCCGAGCGCCTTCTTCACCGCGCTTTCCGAGAGCGAATCGGCCCGGCAGGCGTTTTCCGCCGATTGGGCTGCCATTGCGCGAGAAGCAGTACAGGGCAGCCGCTTCTTCACCGATCACGCGGGGATGCACTATGCCGCCGCCGTGATCCACGACAAAGGCCAGCCGGTGGCAGTGATCCTGGCGGGGCAGTTCTACTGGCAGCCGCCCGCCGCGCCAGAACAAGCGGAACGCGTGCGCAAGCTCGCCGCCGCGCACGACCTGCCCGCCGACGCTCTGGCGCAGGCCGCGCGAAGCATCCCGGTCATCGACTCGGCCCTGCACGCGCGGGTAGAGGGCTGGCCCCAGGCTGCTGCCCGCGCAATGGAAAGCATTCTGCACGAGCGCGTCGGTTTCATCGACCGCTTGCAGCGCATTGCCGATCTCACACAGATTGGGTAAGCACCTATCCAAAAATTATTTTGTGTTTGCTGTTTGTGCCACGCAGTCGCGCAAGAAACAAAAACAATCCTGAATCAGGAGTACCACAAATGAAGAAATTGCTTATCCTGGGGGCCGGAACCGCCGGAACAATGGTGGCAAACCGTATGGTTCGCAAGCTGGATCTGAACCAGTGGCAGATTACCCTGGTGGACCAGAACCCCACCCATTACTACCAGCCGGATTTCCTGTTCCTCCCCTTTGGCATGGTCAGCGAGCGGGGTACGGCAAAGCCAAAGAGCAAGTTTATGCCCAAACAGGTGAAACTGGTTTTGTCGACCATCGAAATGATCGAGGCCGATCAGAACCAGGTTCGCCTGAACAACGGCGAAACGCTGGCCTACGATTACCTGGTCATCGCCACCGGCACCGATATTCACCCCGAAGAAACACCGGGCCTGGCTGAACACGAATGGGGCAAGTCGATCCACACGTTTTACAACTATTCCGGCTCGCAGGCGCTCACGGAGAAACTGCGCACCTGGAAGGGCGGTCGGCTGGTGGTCAACGTGGTAGAAACGCCCATCAAATGCCCGGTTGCACCGCTGGAATTCCTCTTCCTGGCCGACTGGTACTTCACCAAGAAGGGCATGCGCGACCGAGCAGAGCTGGTTTACGCCACGCCGCTGCCGGGCGCGTTCACCAAGCCCATCGCCGCAAAGCTGCTGGGCGATTTGCTGCAAGAGCGGGGCATCGCCGTGGAGCCAGAGTTCATGATCGAGCGCGCCGAACCGGATGCGAAGAAGATTATCTCCTATGACGAGCGCGAAGTGGAATACGATCTGCTGGTCAGCGTGCCGTTGAACAAGGGCGCAGACGTGATTGGCCGCTCGGGCCTGGGCGACGAATTGAACTTCTCGCCGGTGAATAAGCACACCTTCCTCTCCGAACGCCGCGACAATATCTTCGTGCTGGGCGATGCTTCGAACGCGCCTACCTCGAAGGCCGGGTCTGTTGCCCATTTCTCGATCGACCTGTTCAGCGAGAACTTCGTCAACTACATTGCCGGCAAGCCCATGCACGAAGCTTTCGATGGCCATGCCAACTGCTTTGTCGAATCGGGCTACGGCAAGGGCATGCTGATTGACTTCAACTACACCCAGGAACCCCTGCCGGGCAGCTACCCCTTCCCCGTCATCGGGCCGTTCTCGCTGCTGAAAGAGTCGGCCATTAACCACATTGGCAAGCTGGCATTCCGCTGGATGTACTGGAATATTCTGCTCAAGGGGATGAATGTACCCCTGCCTGCCAATATGACCATGGCTGGCAAGATTCTCCCCGCCAACACAGCTTCTTAACCAGCCGGGCGAACCGGATGACCGTACGGAAACAATTTGGAGGATTTATAAAATGGCAACCCGTGTAATTTGTGGCAAGACCATCCAGGTCAATGATGAAGGCTTTATGACCAATCCCAGCGAATGGGACCGCGAAATCGCAGAGCAGATTGCGCACGAGGAAGAGATTCCCACACTCACCGAAGCGCACTGGAAGGTGATCGAGGTCTGCCGCGAGATGGGAACAAAATCGGGCCATGCGCCAACGCTGCGCCAGATTACCACCGCCAGCGGCGTTTCGACCAAAGAACTGTTCACGCTGTTCCCGAAAGGCCCGGCAAAGAAGGTTGCCAAGATTTCGGGTCTGGGCAAGCCAGAAGGGTGTGTGTAATATGACCGAAGAGAACCGCAAGATCGCGTTTATCTGCTCCAAGGGCAACCTGGATATGGCTTACCCCGCCCTGGTGATGGGTTGGGCCGCGCTGGGCAACGGCATCGATGTGACCATCTTCTTCACCTTCTGGGGCCTGGATATGATCAACAAGGCGCGGGTAGACCACCTGGAAATCGCCCCAGTAGCCAATACCAGCATGAAGATGAACATGATGGGCGTGCCCGGCAACATCGGCATCCCGCAGTTTATGGGCATGCTGCCCGGCATGACCCCCTTCGCCACCGCGCTGATGAACAAGAAGATGAAGGACCTGGGCGTGCCCCCGGTGCGCGAGTACCTGCAAATGCTCAGTGACGCGGGCGCGAAGATGTACGCCTGCAAGATGTCGGTCGATATGATGGGCCTGACCAAGGATGACTTCGTCGAGGGCGTTGAAGATATCGTGACTGCCGGTGACTTTATGGATATGACCGACGGCGCGCAGATAGTGTTTATCTAGCGTTCCAACGAAAAAGAGCCCGGCTGACGCCGGGCTCTTTTTCGTTGGAACGCTATTTATTCTCGGGAATATAGGGCTGGTGCAGGTGTACCGGTTCTGCCTGACGGGAGCGTGAGCGCAGGTTGAGGAACTCTACAAAGACCGAGAAGCCCATTGCAAAGTAGATGTAGCCCTTGGGAATGTGCTGGTGCAGAGCCTCGACCACCAGGGTAAAGCCGATCAGCAGTAGGAAGCTGAGCGCCAGCATCTTGACGGTGGGATGGCGGTTGACAAAGTTACTGATGCCTTCGGCGGCGAAGAGCATGATAATCACGGCCAAAACGACCGCGGTAACCATCACCCATAATTGCTGCGCCATGCCTACGGCAGTGATCACCGAGTCGAGCGAGAAGACGATGTCGAGCAGGGCAATCTGCAAGATCACGCCGCCGAACGAAGGCGCGGCCTTTTTGGGCACATCGGCGCCTTCATGGCCTTCCAGGCGGTTGTGAATCTCATGCGTGCTTTTCGCCAGCAGGAACAGGCCGCCGATCGCCAGGATCAGGTCGCGCCCGGAGAAAGCGAACCCGGCAATCGAGAAGAGCGGCTCCGTCAGGCCGATCACCCATGAGATGGAGAGCAGCAGCAGGATGCGTGTGATCAGCGCCACCCCCAGGCCAATGCGGCGGGCGCGCTGCTGCACGTTCTGCGGCAGCTTGCTGGCGAGGATCGAGATGAAGACGACATTATCGATCCCGAGCACAATTTCCAATGCCGCCAGCGTGGCGAGCGCTATGAGGCTTTGTGCGTTAAAGATTTGGTCCATAGAGTTCCTTTTGCATCCCTTTTTTTGTCGAATGTACAATGCAAGATATTAGCATAAAACCGTGAAAAGCGCCTCAAAATGATCTACAGATTTGCGGGAAGAGAAGAGCTTAACCACAGAGAAAACAGAGAGAACAGAGGGAAGAAAAAGAATGAAGAAAGCTATCCCGTTCTCTTCTCTCATTCTTCTCTGTTTTCTTCGTTTTCTCTGTGGTTAAGCTCTTGACACTTTTAAATCCTGGCAGTACAATATCGTATAATAGACCGGCGGTCGGTTTATAAAAGGTTCCCTGATGGCACGGACAGTAAACGAGGACGAACATAATATAAAGCGCAATGAGATCTTGGATGCTGCCTACCGGCTGGTGATGACCAAGGGTTACCAGCAGATGACCATTCAAGATGTCATCTCGGCGCTTGGCATTTCGAAGGGCGCGTTCTACCATTATTTTGATTCCAAGCAGACGCTGCTTGCAGGCCTGATCGAACGCATCCGCGAGCTGTCACAGCTAGCGCTCGCTCCGATCCTGGAAAACCCTGAGTTGACTGCCCTGGAGAAGATGCAGGCGTACTTCACCGGTGCGCAGAAGTGGAAGAGTGGGCAGAAAGCGTACATGACCCAGATCCTCAAGGTCTGGTACGATGACGATAACGCGCTGGTGCGCCAGAAGGTCTACGCAACAACGGCAAAATATTTTGCCGCCGAACTGGGCAAAGTTATCCGTCAGGGCGTACAAGAAGGAAGCTTCAGCACCCCCTACCCCGATCAGGCTGCCGCAATGATCATCTCGCTGCTGACCGCGTGGGGCGATGATTTCGCGCAGGCGCTGTTTGAGCGGGAGGAACATGGCACAGCCCTGCCGGAGAATGTCACCGGGGAGAACCTGGAAGTTACCCTGGCAGCATACAATCACGCTGTGGAGCAGGTGCTGGGCGCGCAGCCCGGCTCACTGCATCTGATCGAGCTCGAAACGCTGCGTGAGTGGGTGGATACTCCCGCAGAAGCTGGAATAACCCAATGAAACGCTTGCATGGCATCACCCTTTCTGCCTTTCTCCCCTGCGCCAACCGGTTAGAAAACCGGAAGGGCGGCTCGAGTGGATTTAAGGAAAACAGCCACAGCCACATTCCCCCGCCCTGAGTCCGAGGATCGGGTTCGCTTTATCGATGGGGATCAATGGGAGCGGTGAAAAAGACCGGCGCATTGATTGAACTGCCTGTTCTGATGTGGTACAGAAAGGAATTTGGGATGCTTCTCTATTTACGCCTTGCATGGCGCAATCTCTGGCGGCACCGCCGCCGCACCCTCCTCGTCGTACTGGCGATGGGCCTGGGCCTGATGCTGATGATGTTCTATGATGGCTTTGTCTCAGGGTTTGAGAATGCCATCTATGGGAACGCCATCAAAGTATTGGGCGGCAATATCCAGGTACACGCCGACGGCTACAGCGAAGGCACCGGAACAGCCATGCTGCCGCTGCCCAACGCCTCTGCCGTTGTTCGGGCAGCCGAGGGGCTGCCGCAGGTGGCTGCCGCCGCGCAGCGCATCAACACCGGTGGCATGATCACCAATCGTGAAGGGGCCTTCTCGATCAGCATCGTCGGTATTGAGCCGGAGAAAGAACAGCCGGTGAACCTGATCGCCCAGAACGTCAGCGAGGGCCGCTTCCTCACCGCCGGTGACCGCGATGTGGTCTACATCGGCAGCGGGCTGGCAAAGGCCATGGAAGCATCTATCGGCGACCGGATCACCCTGGTGGGCCGCGCCACGCACAACCAAATGCGCCAGCGCACCATGACGGTCGGCGGTATCTATGACGTGGGCATGCCCGAGATCGAGAAACGCACCGTCTACATCAGCCTGGGTGAAGCACAGGAACTGTACGGTCTGCGCGGGCAGGTGACTGAAGTGGCCATTTCGCTGCACAACCTGGGCGAAGAAGAGGCGGTAATGACGGCCCTGGCCCCGGTGACCGTGGGCACAGAGATTGGTTCCTGGCAAACCAACTTTCCCGAGCTGCAAAGCGCCCTCTCTACCAAAGGCGGCGTGATGGACGTGTTCAGCGTCATCATCCTCGCGATCGCCGGGATCGGCATTCTCAACCTGCTGCTGATGGCCGTCTTTGAGCGCACGCGCGAGATTGGGCTGCTGGGGGCGCTGGGGTTCAAGCCGCGCCAGATCACCACCCTGTTCCTGATCGAGGGCGCGATGATGGGGTTGATTGGGCTGCTGTTTGGTATTGGGCTGGGCCTGCTGCTGAATGGCATGCTGGCGACTGTGGGCGTCGACTACAGCAAGTTCGCTTCGGTTACCGAGTATACCGCGCTGATCAGCGGCAGAGTTTACCCGACCCTGGGGCTGGAAAAAATTGCCCAGCGCGGGCTAACCGTGCTGATTGTAGCGATTCTCGCCGCCTACTACCCCGCTCGCGAGGCGGCTCGCCACGAGCCGGCCCAGGCGCTGCACACTGTATAAAAAAAGGGGTATTGTGTGTTTGTGGAGCGAAGCACCACAAACACACAACAAAACCCTCACCCAGAGGTCTTGACTTTAGAGATGCGAAAATAGCGCCGAAAGAGCGCGCGAACCTTAAAAACAGCAAAAGTTACCAAAAACAGTCTTCAGGCGGTGGAAACAGCCCTGTTTTGCGGGAATTTGGCCTTTTTCAC
>JAEYTI010000144.1 GCA_023434145.1 Chloroflexota bacterium
GTGAAAAAGGCCAAATTCCCGCAAAACAGGGCTGTTTCCACCGCCTGAAGACTGTTTTTGGTAACTTTTGCTGTTTTTAAGGTTCGCGCGCTCTTTCGGCGCTATTTTCGCATCTCTAAAGTCAAGAATTTTAAATGCATTAGCAAAGAGCAGAACCCCTGTCACAACAAAGGGAAGCGCAACAATCAGATTTATTAGTTCTAACCGAAAGTTTGTTTCCATCTATGACAGCGCACCGATAACAATTTCTCGCGCCCGGTGATAGTCTGCCGGGTCGAGCGAGTACAAATCTTGTGGCTTCAGCGTGCCGACATTGGCAAAGTCACCCAGGTTTTCAGTGCGCAAGATACAGGTGAACGCTTTGTGGAGTACTGCTTCCATTTCTTCAGTGGGCAGGGTGCGCTGGGCCAGCTTGAGAAGCTCGTAATCCTGTACGGCGAAGCGCAGCGCCTCGTAGCGCAGGGTCTCCACTGGTGATCCATCCAGCCCGGGCAGCACGAAATACATATCCCCGGCGCTCCAATCCGGCGCGCGCCATGAAACGCGCTGCCACGGGTCAGCGGGCCACAGGCAGAAGGCCCAGCGCAAGAAACCGTCCATCTTGAGCGCATAGTTCAGCCAGCCCAGCAGGCGGGATTCGGGAAGTGGGGAATGCAAGAAGGTGTTGGGGATGGGTGGCCAGCAGCAGATGTACCACAGCATGCGCCCCTCTTTGGCGCGGACCTGCTCCGCAAGCCGGGCCGTGAGAGCCGGGTCTTTGCAGGCTAGCGGCAGCACCGGCACAAAATCGATCAGACCGGGAGAAGCGTCTTCGAGAAACTCAAAGTGGTTGATTGCCGCGCCAAAGCGGAAGTCTGGCCCGGCTTCGCGCACAAATTCCAGGCTGCGGTTAAAGGCATCCAGGTCGGCGGGCTCATCGGATGAGACACGCACGCGCTCCATCACGCCCAGGTCGCGCAGATGATTGTGCAGCAGGCCAATGTAGCGGCGCAGATCGTCAACGGAAGTCAGGTAAGAAAATGTGCCGGTCGATTCGTCATAGATCCGCACGCGCATGGCATCGGGCGCATCGGGGGCTGCCTTGCCAAAACCGTATTCGGGGTCGATCCAAATGTTGACCATTCCAAGCAGGTCGATCTCACGGTCCATACCATGCGCGGAGGCCATTTGGATCAGCCGGTCGAGGGCGGAAAAGTCACAGTGCAACGAGCCATCTGCACCTCGGAAAACCGGGACGGTGGAATGCTCGAACAGGTAGGAGGGGTAAGCGCGGTCACGGTAGCAGCGCTGGCCCGACCAGGGGAATTCACTGACCACCAGAGTCAGCGCCTTCTGCCCCAGCGCGGCGAGGCTGGCAAAGTAACGGTCGATGATGGCAAAGTGCGCATCGCTCCACAGCGGCACGCGGTAGAAGCGTGAGAGTGCTGTAAGATGCTGCCAGAGGTTGAGGTGAAAGGTGAAGTCGCGAACGTCTGGTAGCGTAGCGGCGGCGGCTTCTAGCCGCACACTGGCCTCCCATGCGAGTGTCTCGGTCTCAAAACCTTGCTGGGTGAAGGCGCGCACATGGCCTTCGTGCACGCCGGGCGGCAGATCCGCCGGAACGTGGACACGCACATACACGCCCTGCGGCCTGCCCGCCGGAACTTCCACCCAGCCACTGCGCTCGAACGTTTCCATCCACAGCCGTCGGTCGTCGCCCTCCATCCAGCCAATGGGGAGGACTTCTATACAATCCCTGGGCAGCGAAGGAAACGCTACCGCCAGCCGGACTCGCGGCAGCAGCCCCAGCGGATGCAGCCAGTTGGCCCGGTCCGTGATGAGGGTATAGTCGTAATCAGCGGTGAGATGGATCTGGAAGCCGGTGAATTCATTGCGAACGGCTTGAAGGGTCAGCGAGTCGGTCGAAGCCAAAGCGCCTCGATGCCATTCGGCCGTGCCCCAGTGCCGTTTGGTGAGCGCGTCCGCGAGGGTTAAGGTGAGGGTCATGTAGTGTAGGTCTCCGACTCTATTTTACTTTGGTTAAAAATATTACCAACCGACTGGCGAAGCCAGTCGGTTGGTAATATTTTTAACCCCCGCTAATCGCCGGCAAAAAATGCACCTCGCTCCCCGGCTCCAGCTTGTGCCGCAGCTTGCGTTGGCTCTGTTCCCCATCCACAAACAAGGCAATGCCCGGGCGGAGGCGCTCTCCCTCGAACAGCCGCTCGCGGATGCCCGGGAAGCGCGCCTCCAGCCCGTCGATCACCTGGCGCAGGGTCTCACCCTCCTGCTCTACCTGCTCCGCGCCGCCGGTGAGATCACGCAGCAGCGCGGGGATAAACACAACCGCCATCCGTTATTTCATCATCGCTTCGAGGAGATGCCCCGGCGACATGGGCAGCACGGTCAGGCGCTTGCCGGTCGCGCGGGCAATAGCATTGGCCACCGCGGCGGGCGGCGGCACGATCGGCACCTCACCCACCCCGCGCACGCCATAGGGATGGCCAGGGTTGGCCACCTCCACCAGCACCGTGTCGATCATCGGCAGGTCAAGCGCGGTGGGGATGCGGTAGTCGAGCAGGCTGGCGTTGAGCAGCCGACCATTCTCATCGTAAACGTATTCCTCGTTCAGCGCCCAGCCGATGCCCTGCGCTACGCCACCCTGGATCTGGCTCTCCACATAGGCCGGGTGAATGGCAGTGCCAACATCCTGTACGGCAGTGTAGCGGACGATCTGCACCTTGCCGGTTTCGGGGTCCACCTCCACATCGACGATGTGGCAGGCAAAGGCCGGGCCCCATTTCTCCGCCCGCACAGAGGCGCTGGCAGAAACCGGCCCGCCCAGGTCATCCATTTGCGTGCCCAGCTCTGCCAGGGTCATCTGCTTATCCTCGTAGGACAGGCAGCCGTTCTCGTACACAACCACGCCGGGGTCAACCTCCCAATAGTCAGCGGCGCGTTTGGTGAACTCGCGCACCAGGGTTTTGCCCAGCTCATACACCGCCCAGCCGGTGGCAAAGGTGGTACGGCTGCCGTAGGTGCCCTCGGTGTAGCCGACCGAATCCGTGTCTGCCACGCTTGGACGGATGCAGTCAACCGGGATGCCGAGCGTCTCGGCAAGCTGCATAGCGATGGCCGTGCGGCTGCCACCGATATCAACCGAGCCCTCTACCAGGCTGATCGTGCCATCCGGCAGCAGCGCAGCGGAGGCCGACGACTTGCCGCCGTAGTTGCCCCAGTAACCGCAGGCCACGCCGCGACCGCGGTTCGGGCCTTCCAGCGGTGATTGGTAGTGATCGCTCCGCACGGCGGCTTCGAGGGTCTCCATAAAGCCGATTTTGCCATACACCGGACCATCGGCGCGACGGTCGCCTTCTTTCACGCCGTTGATGCGCCGGAATTCCAGCGGGTCCATGCCCAGCTTCTCCGCCATCTCGTCGATAACGGTTTCAGAGGCAAAAGCGGCATTCGATCCGCCCGGGGCGCGGTAGGCAGTGGCGCGCGGCTTGTTCACCACCACATCGTAACCGTCGATTTGCACATTCTCGATGTTGTAGGGCGCGAAGATCACACCCGCGCCAGAGCCGACCGGCGAGCCTGGGTACGCGCCCGCCTCGTAGGCCAAATACGCCTGCGCGGCAGTGATCTTGCCCGAAGGATCGGCGGCCATTTTGATCTTAATGTGCGAGCCGGAGGTCGGCCCAGTCGCCGCCAGCACCTCTGTGCGGCTCATCGAAAGCTTCACCGGGCGCCCGCCAGCCTTTTTGGAGAGCAGCACGGCAATTGGCTCCAAATACACGCCAATCTTTCCGCCAAATCCACCGCCGATCTCCATGGGGATGACCCGGATGCGCGAGACGGGGATTTGCAGGATCTCAGCTACCTGATCGCGCACGCCAAACGATCCTTGCGTGCTGCACCAGATGGTCACCTGCCCGTCGGCATTCCATAGTGCGGTGCCGTTCTGTGGCTCGATGTAACCCTGGTGTACGGTGGCCGTGTGGAATTCACGCTCCACCACTACCGCCGCTTCGGCAAACGCATTCTCCACGTCGCCGCGTTTGGTCTGGAAGTGTTCGGCGACGTTGGTATTCCCTACCACCTTGCCGCTCAGATCCTGCGTTTGCAGGTCATCCAGCAGGATAGCGGCATCCGGGAGCATCGCCTGCTCGGCGGTCATCACCGGCGGTAAGATTTCGTAATCCACCTTGATCAAAGCAATCGCATTGTTCGCCACGTGGATGCTGGTCGCCGCCACTGCCGCAATCGGGTGACCCCAGTAGAGCGCCTTGGTACGCGCCAGCACGTTGTCACTCTGGTACTTCAGGTTCACCGCGCCTTCGCCCAGCTCGGCGATCTTGCTTTCCAGCTCGGGCAAGTCATCCGCGGTCACCACTGCACGGACTCCGGGCAGCGCCAGTGCTTCCGTCACATCGATCGAGCGGATGCGGGCATGGGCGTGCGGGCTGCGCAGCACCGCGCCGTAGAGCATGCCCGGCAGCCGGATATCCGCGCCGTACAACGCCCGCCCGGTCACCTTATCGGTGCCATCGTGGCGCACGGGGCGCGTGCCGATGACCTGATATTTGCCCTTCTGCGCTTCCACTTCCGTTTTGGGGGTTTCTTTTTCGCGCTCGATGGTCATGCCTTCACCTCCTGCCCCTCGCTCATCACTTCCGCAGCATCCAGCACCGCGCGGATGATCTTATCGTAGCCGGTGCATCGGCACAGGTTGCCCGCCAGCCACAGCCGCACTTCCTGTTCGGTCGGGTGCGGGTTGTGATCCAGCAGGGCCTTGGCCGCAACGATAAAGCCCGGCGTGCAGACCCCGCACTGGAGCGCGGCATGCTCGAGGAACTTGATTTGCAGCGGGTGCAGCGCGCCAGCCGGGGCGATGCCTTCCGCCGTGATCACCGTGCGACCCTGGATCTCGACCGCCAGCACCAGGCAAGAGTTCACCAGCACGCCGTCGAGGATGACGTTACACGCGCCGCAGTTGCCATTGTTACAGCCCTCTTTGGACCCGGTGAGCCCGAGGGTTTCGCGCAGCACTTCGAGCAGGCTCTGGCGCGGCTCGCACAAAAATTCCACTTCTTCACCATTAATCGTCGCCTGGACGGGAATTTTCTTTGCCATCATTCCACCTTTCCGTTGTGTCAATCCGAAAATTATGTTTTGTGTTTGTTGTTTGCGCGACTACGTCGCGCAAACAACAAACACAAAACAATTATCGGATCGATTCTAAAGATCTCTGCGCGCCGCATCGTCGCGGCTGTCGGCGACCGGGGTGCTGCCATTCCCGCCGGAATGGCCGTTCCCGCCAACGCCCAGCCCTTTCGCGCGCTCTATCGCGCCGGTCAGCGCGCGTTTGGTGAGGATCAGGGCCAAATGCTTGCGCTGGGCAATGGTGCCGCGCATATCGTTGATGGGCCGGGCGATGGACTGAGCCATCCGTGCCGCCTCAAAGATATTTTCGGCAGCGGTGGGTTTGCCCGCCAGCCATTCGCTTGCTTCCTGCGCAAACAGCGGAGTCGGCGCAACCGCTCCCAGCGCGATCCGCGCGGAAACGATGTTTTGCCGCGCTTCGTCCAGCACGACCGACGCTCCCGCGCCCACCACAGCGATATCCATCTCGTTGCGCGGGATAAAGCGCAAATAACGGGCGCCGAAGCCGTCCGGCATCGGCGGAATGCACACCGAGACAAGGAACTCATCTTCCGCCATCGCACTGCGCCCCGGCCCGGTGCAGAACTGCTCCACCGGCAGCTCGCGCGTGCCGTTCGGCCCGGCGATCACGCACACCGCGGAGTGCACAATCAACGCGGGGGTGGTATCCGCCGCGGGCGAGGCATTGCACAGGTTGCCCCCTACCGTCGCCCGCCCCTGAATCTGCGTGCCGCCGATCAGGGCCACCGCGTCCACAATCCCCGGGTAAAGCTTTGCCACCATCGGATCGCGGGTGATCTTGTAGCAAGGCACTGCCGCGCCGATGGTCAATCCTGCTTGCGGGTCGTAAACCAGTTCGTTCACCTCACGCACGCGCTTGATGTCGACTACCAGCCGGGCGTCACGCCGCCCTTCCCGCAGTTGAACCAGCAGATCGGTGCCGCCGCTCAATAAGCGCACCGGTTTTTCCCCCTTTTGGAGGAGCGATACCACCTCCTCCACGCTTCCTGCCGCTGCAAACTCAAAATCCTGCAAGGTACACCTCCCTTCGATGCCGGTTATGTATACAGGAATTATATTCATTTTACGGTATTGTGATGTCAAAATTTCATTTGCCTGGTGCTCGCACTGGTGATATAGTTGTCAGAACTTAACCACAGAGACAACAGAGAAAACAGAGGGAAGAGAGAGGCGTTTCGTTATAAATTTCTTACTGAATAGTTTTCGCTATATTTCTGTTTGTTACACTCTTTTCTGGCTCTTTAGGAACTGCCGTGGTTGTAGGGAGAGGTTGCGATGCAACCTCTCCCTACAACCACGGCAAAACCCAAAGACCCTCCTTTCTTTCTCTGTGTTCTCTGTTCTCTCTGTGGTAAAAATTCTTTCTTATCGGAGCATTATGGCTGAATGGACTCCCCCCTCTTTTGCGCTGCCGTTATGGGGTGGCACGCCGCCCGGTGACAACCCAGCCTTCGACCAGCCTGTTCCCACGCTGACTCCCTTTCCGCTCAACACCGGCGCGCCTACCGCTGCGGTGATCGTCTGCCCCGGCGGCGGGTACCGGATGAAGGCCGAACACGAAGCGGAACCGGTGGCGCACTGGCTGAATTCGATCGGCGTGGCCGCGTTTGTGGTCGATTACCGCGTAGCACCCTACCGCCACCCTATCCCGCTGCTCGACGCCCGGCGTGCCATCCAACTGGTGCGCTGCAATGCTGAACGCTGGTCAGTTGACCCGCAGCGGGTGGGCATCCTCGGCTTCTCGGCGGGCGGGCATCTCGCCTCCACCGCCGGAACACATGACGAGGCAGTCGAGGGCGGGCCAGACGACGAAGCCAGCCGGTTCCCCTTCCTGCCCAATGCGATGATCCTGTGTTACCCGGTGATCAGCTTCGTCGAGCACCGGCACAGCGGCTCGATGGATAACCTGCTGGGCGAAAATCCGCCCGAGGAGCAGCGCCGGTCGCTTTCCAATCACCTGCACATCACCGAAAAAACCCCGCCAACCTTCCTGTGGCACACCGCCAACGATGGATCGGTGCCGGTGGAAAACAGCTTGATGTTCGCCAGCGCCCTCGCCCAGCATAACGTTCCATTTGACCTGCACGTTTTTGCCGATGGCGTGCATGGGGTTGGTCTGGCGAAGGGTCACGCGAACTGCGAGCCGTGGACAGATCTGTGCGCTCGCTGGCTGAAACACATCGGATTCGCGCCATGAACGAAGCAGCAAACCACCGCCTGTTCGTGCTCACCGACATCACCAGCCTGACCCCGCGCGTTCGCGAGCCAGACGACGGGCAGTCGATGGTGCGGCTGATGCTGTACAGCAACGAGATTGACATTGAAGGGCTGGCGGCGACTTCGAACCTGGGCCACGGCCAAACATGCCGCCCAGAGTTGATCCGTGAAGTAGTGGAGGCTTACGGGCAGGTGCGTGAGTCGCTCCTGCGCCACGATCCGCGCTACCCGGCGGCGGAGAAGCTGCTAGGAACGATCCACGCCGGGTTTCCCAACGCGCTGCCCGACCTTCCCGTAGAAGAGAGCATCGGCCCGGGCAAAGACACCGATGCTTCCTGGGCCATCCTGCGCGCTGCTGACCGCCCCGACCCGCGCCCGCTGTGGATCGCCGCATGGGGCGGCACCGCCGACCTGGCACAGGCATTGTGGCGAGCGCGCGAGGACCGTACCGAGGCGGAGCTTTCCGCGCTGGTCTCACGGCTGCGCATCCACGCCGTCGGCGACCAGGACTCCACGGGGGCGTGGATCAAAGCCAACTTTCCCGCGCTCTATTACATCACGCGGCGCTGGGGCATCCGCGGCATGTACCGGGGCGGCGACCGCTCGCTCGTCTCGCCAGAATGGGTAGAAGCTAATGTTCGGTCAGGCCACGGCGCGCTCGGGTCGATCTACCCCAACTACGACGGCGGCGATATCTGGGGCCGCGAGCTTGGCCCGGTGAAAGGGATCAAAGAAGGCGATACCCCCAGCTACCTGGGCCTCATTCAAAACGGGCTGAATCCCAATCTGGTTCCGGAGTGGGGTTCATGGGGCGGGCGAATTTTGCCAACCGGCGATCCGAACCGGTTCACAGACGCAGTCGACACGCACGAAGCAGCCCCAGACGATATTCGCCCGGAGATGTCGGCCACCTACCGCTGGCGGCCCGCATTCCAAAATGACTTTGCTGCCCGCATGGACTGGTGCGTAAAGCCATACGAAACAGCCAATCATGCGCCCGCCGCGCGGATCGCGCCGCAGCCGGGCGACGCCGATCTGCACGGGGCGCTCCTACGAGAAGCAGCGCCAGGCGCGTGGGTAACGCTGGATGCCTCGCCATCGACCGATCTGCACGGCAGCCCGTTGAGCTTCCAGTGGATGGCCTATCCAAATCCCAGCATAGCAATAGAGGGCGCGGACAGGCCCATTTGCCGGATTCTTATGCCGGACAGCGGGGAGATTTACCTTATCCTCGCTGCGACCAACCAGGGCGATCCGCCTTTGACGCACTACCACCGCGTAATTCTCCGTGGGTTTACAAAATAAAAACAGTCTTGACATTTCACTACCATTCTTTCAAAAAACAAGGTACAATCGTTCTTGCAATAGGGTTGAACCGCGTTCCGCGCCGGCACAGATACCGGCCCATGCGCTGAGAATTCCAGCGCCGCGCACATCGCAATTTTTCGCCAGGCGAAAAATTGCATACACTGCGCCTCGGAACGCGCAGGTTCATTACAATCCTTGCCTGGGCCGCGACTTCTAACGGCAGGAATCACAGGCGGAAGCACCGCTTTTTCCGCCCGGTTGCCGCGCGCCGCTCCCAGTTTTACAAACTTGATACTTTCGGGAACCGTTTTTCTCAGATTGTTTCATGCTGAAATAAACCGGTCCCAAGTACCAGTAGTTAACTTCCAGAAACGGATCGAACCCAGCAACTGCGAAGCAGCAGTGCCGTGGAAAAAATACACGAAGGAACTTAGACACATTTAATGCTTGTCCTTCACGCACATTGGATGATGCCGACAACACCAGGAGAAACTGGTGGCGTCTTATTTTGGGCTGAGGATTCAAACATCAGCCCTGGTCGCGCGTCTGGAAGAAAGGCGCAGAAACCCAAAGCAAAGGTACACCCCTTCCTGGCCTCACATGACCGGCTCAAAGAAATTTTGGGGAAGTCAGCCGGTAGGAATGTGGTGACTCTGCGCCTGCCCACCGGTCGCAGCGGGCCGCAACCGTCGCCGCAGATCACCGCGCAAACGGCCACACGGCAAACGCGCCAGCGCGCATCTGAAGCCGACACCAACCTGACCCTCGATCCATGGATCGTCGGGGGTCTTTGGCTGCCGTCATTGGAAGCGCTGCCAGTGCTGCTCGATCTGCCAAAGTTGGAGCGATCGCCCAAGCAGATTGTGCTGGGGGAAGATGCGAAATACTGGCGTATCGTCTCTACCGTGGTACTCGAAACGATTGCAGCGCAGAAAGTAGTTCCAGTGGTGGAGCGCGGTAAGATCGGCCTGCTGGGTCGTTGGCGAACGGTGCTGGACAGCCCGCGCGACGCGCAGCGGATCGCGTTCCTCGAGCGGAACATGCCGCCAGTGTGCCGCGCGGAAGAGGCGGACGGGAGAAAGCACCCGGCAACTCCGCACGCGCTGCTGATGAGCTTCCTTAACGAGCTGACCGACTCGCTTGCCCGCCGCTGGAGCTGGGGCGAAGTGCGCAGCCTCGCCGTCTGGCAGGATCAGCCCGCATACCGCTGGCTGGCATCTCTGTTCCGAGACGAACCCATGATTAAGGGTACGGCGGCGCAGCTTCAGTCCTTCGAGACCAGCTACAAAGCGTGGATGCGCAACCTGCATCCCTCCGGCGACCAGACCTTCCGCATTGCCTTCCGCGTGGAAGCGCCGGGCATCGAAGCACTGTACGCGGGTGAAAACGGATCGGACCTTGAACAGCCGATCATCGAAGCCGAGCAGGGCATCGTTGCTACAGCGGCAAACGGTAATGGCGCGCAATCCGCGCAGGAAGCAGAATGGACCATCCACTTCTTGATCCAGGCACTCGATGATCCGAGCCTGATGATCAATGCCGAGGCGATCTGGAAGGACACCAGCGGCGCATTGAGCATCCTGGGGCGGCGGTTTGAGCAGCCGCAGGAGAAGCTATTGGCCGGGTTGGGTTATGCCAGCCGTATTTTCCCGCCGCTAGCAGCCGCGCTGAAGAGCAAAAGCCCCACCCGTGTCAACCTGACCACGCGCGAAGCCTATGCGTTCTTGCGTGAAGCCGCGCCTGTGCTCGAAGAAGCCGGGTTCGGCTTGCTGGCCCCGCCGTGGTGGAACCAGCGCAGCGCCCGCCTGGGCATGCGCCTGCGCCTCAGCCCCGCGCAGAAGATGGACAAAAACATGATCTCGCAGGGCAAGCTCAACCTGGAGAACCTGATCCGCTATCGATGGGAACTTTCGCTCGGCGAGACGACCCTCACCGAAGACGAGTTCCGCGCGCTGGCAGCGCTAAAGACCCCGCTGATCCAGATCCGCGGGCAGTGGGTGCAATTAGACCCCGAACAGATCGAGGCAGCCATCCAGTTCTGGGAGAAACAGCGGCTGGAAGGCACCGTCGGCCTGCTGGACGCGCTGCAAATGGGCATGAACGCCGGCGAGAGCCAAAACGGCTTGCCGGTGGATGAGATCGTCACCGAAGATTGGCTGGTGGACTGGCTGGAACGCTTCAACGAGCCGGGCAAGCTTAACCAGCTTCCGCAGCCGCCCGGCTTGCTCGGCGAGTTGCGCCCATACCAGCGTTACGGCTACTCCTGGTTGAGCTTTTTCCGCCAGTGGGGGCTGGGAGCGTGCCTGGCGGACGACATGGGCCTGGGCAAAACGATCCAAACCATCGCGCTGCTGCTAAAAGAAAAACAGAACATCGGCCAATTCCCGCAGCCGGTGCTGCTGGTCGCCCCCACTTCGGTTGTCACCAACTGGCAGCGCGAAGTCGACCGCTTCGCTCCAGGCCTGACCACCTACGTCCACCAGGGTCCTTCCCGCCGCCGCAACGGAGCCTTTAAAGAGGCCATCGAGGGCGTGGACATGGTACTGACCAGCTACGTGCTCGTCCGGCAGGATGCCGAGATGATGCAAAGCATCGACTGGCACATGGTGGTACTGGACGAAGCGCAGAATATCAAAAATCCCTCCGCGCGCCAGACGCAAGTGATCCGCAAGCTCAACACCGGATTCCGCCTGGCGCTGACCGGCACGCCAGTAGAAAACCGCCTGTCGGAGCTGTGGTCGATCATGCACTTCCTGAACCCCGGCTACCTGGGCACGCAGGAGGGCTTCCGCCAGACTTTCGCCCTGCCGATCGAGCGCTACGCCGATACCACCGCCACCGAAAAGCTCAAAACACTGGTCGGGCCATTTATCCTCCGCCGCGTCAAGACCGATCCGTCGGTCATCCAGGACCTGCCCGAGAAGGTGGAAACCAAGGTCTACTGCAATCTCACCGAGGAGCAGGCCTCGCTCTACCAGGCGGTCGTAGAAGATACGATGAAGCAGGTGGACGACAGCGAGGGCATTGCCCGGCGCGGGTTGGTGCTGGCGATGCTGATGAAGTTAAAGCAAATCTGCAACCACCCCGTGCAGTTCATGCACCAGGGCGAAACCGTAGAAGCGGACGATATCATCAACCGCAGCGGTAAGCTGGAGCGCCTGATCGCCATGCTGGAAGAAATTCTGGCGGAAGGCGACCGCGCGCTGATCTTCACGCAGTTTGCCGAGATGGGTGAGCTGCTAAAGGCTTCGCTGCCAGATGCGTTGGGCAGCCAGGTGCAGTTCCTGCATGGTGGCACAACACCTAAGCAGCGCGACGTAATGATCCGCGCCTTCCAGGAGGACCCCTCCGGCCCGCCAATCTTTATCCTCTCGTTGAAGGCGGGCGGCACCGGGTTGAACCTCACCCGCGCCAACCACGTCTTCCATTTTGATCGCTGGTGGAACCCGGCAGTGGAAAATCAGGCCACCGACCGCGCCTTCCGCATCGGCCAGCATCGCAACGTACAGGTGCATAAATTTGTCACCCTGGGCACGCTCGAAGAAAAGATCGACGAGATGATCGAAAGCAAGAAGGGCCTGGCCCAGGCCGTGATTGGCAGCGGCGAGAGCTGGCTGACCGAGCTGAGCACGGACGACCTGCGCGAGCTGGTCACGTTACGTAAGGAGTAAGAATGGCACGACGCCGACAGATCGGCTTACAGCAAAATCAGGAAACCGGCGCGACCGGTGGTGAAGGCAGCGGCGGCGAAGGCGGCGGGCAGAACCGCAGCCAGGGCCGTCCACGCCGCAGATGGCGCCCCCGCAATCCAAATGCCCAGGGCGAGCAGGCTGGGGACGCTCCGCGCGCCGATGCGACCGACTCGACCGGCGCCAATACGACCCCTTCTGAAGGCCAGCAAGGCCAGCCGGGTGCGCAGCGCACTGGCCAGCAGCGCAGGCGCGGCCGCCGTGGCGGCGGGCGGGGTGACCGCCCGCGCCCAACCGGACCGCAGGGTAGCCCGCCCAACAGCGAGTCACAGCCAGGCCAGCCTGATCAGGAGCCCAAAAAGCTATTGCCCTCGCAGCGCCCAGAGTTTGCCGGTGAGGGAGATACCTACACAGGCAGTGGCGGGCAGCCAGGCGGGCAGAACAACCGCAGTCGATCGCGTTCGCGGGGCCGGCGGGGAGATCGCAGGGGCAATGCACCCGGTGACCGCCCCAACAATCAGCAGGGTCAGCCTGCTGCGCGTAGAACACAAGATGGATCTACCGGTGGGCCGCAGGGTGACCAACAACCGCGACAGGTCAGACCCGATATCGGCAAGCAGGGTATCCGGCAGACCGGACGACAAGGTGGCGGGCGCAAGCCGGGCGATACACGCCCGCAGTACGCGCTCCCGCGCACGTTTGACCCCAACGACCCAGACCGCACCAGCAACAGCAATCAGCGCCGCCGCAACAACCGTGGACGAAACACCTCTAGCTGGTCGAACCGCTTCGACCGCCCCGCTCCGTCAATCCCGATCAAAACGGACCAGGGTATCAGGGCGCGCAGCCAGCGTGGAGCCTTCAGCAAGAACTGGTGGGCCAAAAGCTGGATCGAGGCGATGGAGCGGCTGGTGGACCCGGGACGTTTGCAGCGCGGGCGCAGTTATGCCCGCAGCGGGCAAGTGCTTTCGCTAAAAGAGACCAAGCACGGCATTGAAGCCACGGTACAAGGGTCGCGCCCGCAGCCCTATAAGGTAAATATTCAGGTTACGCCGCTGAACAATGAACAGTGGGAGCGCGTGATCGATGCGCTGGCCGAGCAGGCGCTGTTCACCGCACAGCTTTTGGCCGGGGAAATGCCCCCCAACATCGAAGAAGCCTTCCACATGGCCGAGGTGAGCCTATTCCCCGACCAGGCCGGAGACCTGTTTACAAGCTGCTCCTGCCCCGATTGGGCAAACCCCTGCAAGCACGTTGCCGCCACGCACTACATTCTTGGCGAGCGGTTCGACGATGACCCCTTCCTGCTGTTCCGCATGCGCGGGCGCTCGCAGGAGCAGATTTTGCAGGGCTTGCGCCAGCGCCGCGCAGGCCAGGCGGATGCCGGGGATAACGGACAAACGCTGTCAACAGGCCAGCCGCTCCAACCGCTGGAAGATCTAGTGGACACCTTTTGGGAAACGCCCGAGCCGCTGGACGAATTCCCGCTCACCATCCGCCCGCCGATCATGGATATGCCGCTGCTCAAACGGTTAGGCGAGCCGGCCTTCCTGGGCGGCGAATCGCTCCAGGCGATCCTCAAGCCGGTGTACGATATTTTTACCCGCTCAGCCCTGCGCGCTGCGTACAGCGAAGATGAACCAATGGAAAAGCAGTCCACGGACGAGAACGGGAATGGTAATGGAGCATAAAAATCTCCCCCGGGTGATGCCGGGGGAGATTTTATGCTATTCCGATGGGGAGGGCGTTCCACGCGCGAGCGGTGATGGCACGCTGATCCTCCGGCACGCCGCTCCAATCCACGGCAATCTCGTGGATCTCGCCGGGGAACAGGCAGAAGTAGTTGTCAGAGAAATAAGCATAGCCGGGCGCGCGCAGGTCAGGCTTTTCGGCTTCCAGCCATACGAACAGAGCTGTCTCGCCGCCGGTGTTTTCCACACGCACGGTCCAGCCATCGCCGGACTGGTTCACCACGGCATCCAGCTTTGTCTCGGGGTGGCGCAGCAGCGGGGAAAGATCAGCGGTTTTGCTGAAAACGTACAGGTTGCGCGCCAGCACTTCTTTTGTTTCGTAGTCCTCCAGATTGAGGGCGAGGAAGAAAATGTCTCCCCGCACCGCGTAAAGATCGCGGGTAATTTCCCACTGCTTCTCCGAACGGTTCTCGGGCAGCGGAACGGGGAGAATGTCATTCATCAGCTCGCGACCGGAACCATCCAGAGCCACCATACGCAGATCTGCCTGCCGCGCCGCGCCAGCATTCGAAACCCAAATCTCCGCACGGAACTCGGATTCCCTACCCCAGGCGATGGTGTCAAACTTCGCTGTCACCGTCAGTGGTTGGTAGGCGCGGCGGACGGTGTAATAGACCGGCTTGGGCTCGGCGAAGTAATCGACCGCCGATGTGCAGCCTGCCATCGGGTATGGCTCGTTGAACTGCCAGGGAAGCGTGCCACTGTTGTGGAACTGCCGCCGCCGGTCGGCTTCGATAGCGTAGCGCAGGCCGTCTGCCTGGAGGAACTGGGTGGCCTTCTGCGCTTCCTCGATATTGGCAAAATTGCCAAACGCCTCTTGCCAGACCTTTTCCTTCACCCACCACGCGCCCAGGTGATCCCAAACTGGGTTGTTCAGGCTGACGGGCCACTGCCGCTCTTTGCTGATTGTCGCGTTGAGCGCGCGCATGTTGGTGATGCCCTCCACGCCAAATTCCGAGTGCAGCAGCGATGTGGCGTTGTTGTAAAGGTGGTAGTGCTTGCGCAGCCCCTGATACTCCCACGGACCGTGCACGTCTTGCTTTTTGGCTGCGTCCTCCTCATTTTCCGGGATGCCGAAGGCAAACGTGCCGCCCGCCGGGGAGGTGGAAACCCAATGCCGCCCGGGGTCCAATTCTCGGACGGTATCGCGCAGGGCCGCCAACGCCGGGTGGCTCTCGTCGACCAGGCGATCCTGGGCGTAATGCAGCTCATTGCCGCCGCACCAGACGGCGAGCGAGGGGTGGTTGCGCCTGCGGACGATGGCATGGCGGGCATTCTCCACCAGGAACTGGATGAAGTTGGGGTCTTCGGAGGGGTAGTTGTCGATGCCCGAACTGGACTGGATAAACTCCTGCCAGACGAGGATGCCCAGCCGGTCGCATAGGTCGTAGAACTGCTCCTTCTCGATCAATCCGCCGCCCCACACGCGCAGCACGTTCACCCCGGCATTCTTCGCCAGCCGCAGCAGGCGCTCGCGCTTCTCGGGCTGCTCTACGCCATAGAGAACATCCATGGGCACCCAGTTCCAGCCATTGATGAACAGCTCGCGCCCGTTGACCGTCAGCAGATACGGCAGCGAGCCGGGCGTGGCGTCTTCATTCTGCACAAACGCCACCGCGCGAATTCCAAACACCACTTCGCGCGTATCAGACAACGCTCCATCAGTGGCTACGCGAATTGCGGCGCGGTAAAGCCGCTGCTTCCCTGCGCCGTTGGGCCACCAAAGCGCCGGGCGATCGATCGTAAAAATTACTTCTGCTTCGCCTGCCTGCGCCAGTGCCGTCACCACCTGCTTCTGCTCGGGATGTTCCTCGGGGAAGATGCTCACTTCCACTTGCGCCTCCCCGCTCTGCCCTTCCAGCGTCACCGCCACCCGCACCTCGGCGAAAGAGAAGTCATCTGCGAGTTGGGTGGTCACGTGCGCATCCTCGATCCGCTGCGGCCCGGTAACCTCCAGGTAGACATCATCCCAGATGCCCAGGTTGATCATGCGCGGGCAGAAGTCCCACCAGTAGTTCATGCGCGCCTTCTGGGTATACACTTTGCTGGTGTAGCCGATCTGCGGCTGCTCGAACGGGGCCGGATCGATCACCACCGCGAGATGGTTTTCCGCGCCATAGAGCAGCTTATCAGAGATATCAAAAGCGGCGGGGATGTAGGTGCCGGTGCTCACGCCGATCTGCTCGCCGTTGAGATAGTAGCGAGCGGCGTAATCGATGCCGCGGAAGACGAGGCGAACACGCTGCCCTTGCAAATCCGCAGGCACGGCGAAGGTCTTTTTGTACAGCCAGGTGCGCTCCGGCACCCATTCGATCGCCAGGGTGTTCATCTCGAAGTACGGGTCGGGGATCACCCCGGCTTTCCAAAGGTCGTACTGCACGCTGCCGGGGACGGTGGCCGGGTACCAATAGCGTACGTCGCGGGTGTCTGCTTTGTGCGCCCCGCGCCAGACCCAATCCTCGCCGATATAGGCTTTGCATACCCAATCGCTGCCGCTCAAGGCAATCATCGTCTTTGCCATATATCCACCTCAGAAAGTTGGTTTTTGTATTCTCAATCATTGACGACTGGGTCGTCAATGATTGAGAATACAAAACTGGCGCTTTTTTGATTCGATCAACAAAGGATTATAATACTGGCAGTATTGTATCCCTTAAACCTTGTTCATAGATAGAAAGATCCCACCATGAATCGAATGACTCCGCGCGAGCGCATGCTGGCGGCGATGATCAACAGCACCCCCGACCGCGTCCCCGCAACACCTGATATTTCTAACATGGTCCCCTGCCGCCTCACCGGCAAGCCGTTTTGGGAAATCTACTACTTCGCCGACCCGCCGTTGTGGAAGGCCTACATTGACGCGGTAAAGCACTTCGGCTTTGACGGCTGGTTTACCGATGGTGAGATGCAGTACCAGTGGCCCGGCAGCCGCTACCGTGCCGTGGAAGATATGCGAAAGCTGGAAGATCGCTGGATCGTCCGCTACCGGGGGCGAATCGACGACTGCGCCTATACGACCGAGACCTCCTATCCCATCGGTGACCCACCGACCACGACGGAGAAGATTGTCAAAAACCTGGAAGCGGAATGGGACCTGGTGGAGAAGCTTTTCGCGCCGCCGATTGACTACAACCCGGAGCGGCTGAAAAAGCAGCGCGTGGAAGTTGGCGAAGCTGCGGCGTTTGGCGTTTCAATCCCCTATCCGGGCTTCCAGAACTGGTTTGGCATGTTCGAGGGCGGGCTGGAAACGCTCACTTACGCATACCAAGACCACAGAGACCTGATCCTGCGGCTGCGCGAGCTCAACGAGCAGCAAGTGGTGGCGCAGATGGAGATGATCCTGACGGAGCGACCCGATTTTGTGCTGCTGGGCGCATCGGGAACGATCACCATGCAGTCGCCGAAATTGGCAAAAGAACTCTCGCTGCCGACGGTCAAAAAGCTGACCCGCATGGCAAAAGAGGCGGGCATCCCCACAATGCTGCACTCCTGCGGCAAGGAGCGGATTCTGGTGAAATGGTGCGCGGAAGAGACCGACCTGAACTGCATCAATCCGCTGGAGCTTGCGCCAATGGGCGATTGTGACCTGGCCGAGGTGAAGCGCGCGCATGGTCACCAGATCGCGCTGATGGGCAACCTGCACACCACGCAGGTGATGCTGTTCGGCACCGCGGATGACGTGCGCCGGGCCTCGCTGGAAGCAATCTACGCCGCGGGTGAGGGCGGCGGGTTCATCCTCTCCACCGGCGACCAGTGCGGGCGCGACACGCCGGAAGCCAACATCCGCGCAATGGTAGAGACGGTGGAGACCTTTGGCCACTACCCGCTGGATATGGATCGCATCCGTAAGGAGATCATACGCCTGGGTGGGAACGTACCAGAAAATCGCTAATTGACGGGGAGGCGTCCACCCGCTATAATGCACGGCGATCCCAAAAACCATATACGAACAGTTTTTTGTTATGTGCTGAAAACTTCGTTTTCAGCACATAACAAAAAACTGTTCGCTCAATTTGAGTTTCAAAGATTTTTTGGTATATTGGGGCGGTTGCGCCACCCCAACATACCAAAAATCTTTGAAACCCGAAAAGAGCCAAACCGTTTCAATAAAGGTACGTATGCCCATGCAAGATCAAGAAAAAACGCTGGTGATGAAATTTGGTGGCACCTCGGTCGGCACCATTGAGGCGATGACTCAGGTGGTGCGCATCGTGTGCGAGGCGCGGCAAAACTGGCCGAGGGTGGTGGTCGTCACCTCAGCGCTCTCGGGCGTCACCAACCTGCTGATCGACAGTGCCATCCAGGCCGCGCGCGGCGACATGACCGTCTTTCATCAGGCCGTCTCGGAATTAACCGAGCGTCACCAGGCAATGATCGAAAAGCTGATCACCCACCCGGCACGCAAGCACCAGGTGCACTGGGAAGTGAAGCACCTGATCGCCGACTTCGCCAACCTGTGCCAGGCGATCAACGTACTGGGCGAGGCATCACCGCGCGCGCTAGACGCCGTGGTCTCGCTGGGCGAGCGCCTGAGCGTTCGAATCTTGGCAGCGGCAGTGGAAATGGCCGGGCAGCCCGCCGAATACATCGAATCGACGCATCTGATCCTGACTGACGACAAATTCACCAACGCGCACCCCGATCTGCCCGAGACTGCCCTGCGCACGCGAACCGCGCTTGAGCCGATGTTGGAAGCCGGGCGCGTACCGGTAGTCACCGGGTATATCGCCGCTGCCCCCTCCGGCGCGACGACCACGCTGGGCCGCGGCGGCTCGGATTACTCTGCTTCAATCCTGGCCGTGGCCCTGGGCGCAAGCGAGGTGTGGATCTGGACCGACGTGGATGGGGTGATGACCGCTGACCCGCGCATCGTGCCGGATGCACGCACGCTGCCTGAAATCTCGTACCGTGAAGTGGCCGAAATGGCGCACTTCGGCGCGAAGGTGCTGCACCCCAAAAGCATCCACCCGGTGATCGAGGCTGGGATCCTGCTGCGCGTGCGCAATACCTTCAACCCGCATGGCTCCGATACCAAATTGGTCGCGGACTGCGACAACGGGCGGCATGGGATGATCCACGCGGTCGCGACCATCCGCGGGCTGCAATTGGTCACCCTCTCGGGGCGCGGTATGCTGGGCGTACCGGGTGTGGCAGGGCGCATCTTTTCCGCCGTAGCAACCACCGGCGTTTCCGTGCCGCTGATCATCGAGTCCACCTCGGAACAGGCGATCTGCTTCCCCGCGCCCAAAGAACTGATCTCGGCGGTGATTGATACGATCCAGCAGCACCTGCGGGATGAACTCCAGCGCGGCGATATAGACCGGGTGTTCGCCTCGGACGACGTGGACATCATCACCGTCATCTGCCCAGGGCTGCGCACCACGCCGGGTGTCGCCGGGCAGATTTTCGGCATTCTCGGCACGGCTGGGATTAACGTGCTGGGCATCTCCTTTGGCGCGTCGGACGTGTCGATCAACCTGATCGTCTCCGCGAAGGATACGCAGAACGCCGTGCGGGCGATTCATTCGCTGATTGGGTAAGTAAGCGGTGCGACCGCCTTACCCCATCCACACAGTGCGGTCCGTGTGGTCCGGCCTGTGCATCGGCTCTGGGCCTTTGATCGGGTAGCCAACATAGATGAAGCCAATGATGGGGCGCTCGGGCGGGAGGCCAAAGAAGGCTTTTACATGGGGATCGAAGGCCGCCCAGCCGGAGCGCCACATGGCGCCTAAGCCGAGCGAATGGGCTGCCAGCAGCATGTTCTGCACTGCGGCGGCAACCGCCCACTGGTTCTCGATCTCCGGCACCTTGGGGTCACTGGAATCATCAGATGCAACGGCAATCAACACCGGGGCACGCAGCGGGCGGGCACGCTCGCCTTCGATGACAGACTGAGTCGCATCGGGGTGATTGGCCTTGTACGCCTCTGCCATCACGTCGCCCATGCGGTTGCGGGCTTCGCCGGTGAGCACGATGAAGCGCCAGGGCCGCAGCTTGCGATGGTTGGGGGCCTGAACCGCCGCATCGAGAATCTTCTCGATCAGCGCTCGCGGAACCGGGTCCGGACGCACTTTGCCAACCGACTGCCGGGTGTAGATCGCCTCAAATACGTCCATCTTATTTCTGCCCGAACCGGATCGTCTTGCCAGTGCGCGACGACTCGTACACCGCCAGCACAATCTCCAGCGGCTTGCGGCCTTCGTGCCCGTTGACCAGCGGCTCGCGGTCTTCGCGGATCGCGTCGATAAAGTCTTGGATCTGGCGGCGGTGCGAGTGGTGCCAGATATCCTTGCTCGACGTGCCGCCGATGAAACCGCCCACCTCTCCAGGCGGCACCGGGCAGGGCTCCTCAGAGCACAGGTACCAATCCTTTACCTGATCATTCTCGATCACTACCGAGCCGAGCGTACCATTCACGTCCAGGCGGGCAAAGAAGCCGGGGTAGGCCAATGTAGAACCTTCCAGCAGACCCAGCGCGCCGGAGCGGAACTTGATCGACGCAACGGCCAGATCTTCCACCTCGATCCGCTCGTGGGCGCGGGTACAAGTATAGCCGTTGAGCTCTTCCACCGGACCCATGATGTATTGAAGCATATCCACGTAGTGAATCGACTGGTTGATCAGCGCGCCGCCGCCATCCAGCGCCCAGGTGCCGCGCCAGTTGCCGCTGTCGTAATAGGCCTGCGCGCGGAACCACTTGGTGTGCGATCCGCCAAAGTTGAGCTGGCCCAACTTACCTTCATCCACCGCCTTTTTCAGCGCCATCATGGCCGGGTCAAAACGGTGCTGCGAGATTACGCCCAGCTTTACGCCTGCCGCTGCGCAGGTCTGGATCAGCCGGTCCGCCTGTTCCAGGGTCACGTCCATTGGCTTCTCGACCAGGACGTGCTTGCCCGCGCGGGCGGCCTGCACGCCCACCTCGGTGTGCAGACCCGAAGGGGTCAGCACGACCACTGCATCAATATCGTCACGGCGCAGCATTTCATCCGCGCAGGTGTACGCGTCTGCGGGGTACAACGCCGAGAGCGCCTGGGCCTTTTCGGGCACCACGTCGCATACGGCCACCAGCTTCGCGTCCGGCAGCTCGGAAATACTGCGGGCATGGGTAGGGGAAATTACCCCACATCCAACAATGGCAAAACGGATCGGCTCACTCATAATACGGCTATTTCTCCAATCGCTCAAATTAACGGTGTTAACATACGATCACTACCGGAAATTTACTTCAAACCAGCGCTGACCACCAACGTTCACAGGGGTCAGGGTCATTCCATATTGCGTCAACTCACCAAACTCCTCGGCAGCGAAGACAGGACGCCCATTGTACAGTTCTTTCGTCAGGTACGCTACCAACGACTCGGCCATGCCCTCTTTGTTCGCGTAGGGGTAAGCCTCCATAAAGGTCATTTCGGTGCGGCCAAGCTCCACGTGCGCCACGTAGGCATAGTTGTAGAGCAGATCCCAGCCGATCAGCACGGCGGCGTTCTCGGGCAGATCATCCATCGCGCCACGGATGGTCAGACGGCGCGCCTCCATCTCAATATTCGAGGGATACTGAAAGAAATCCCAGCGGGCGTGGCCTTCGGACAGATAACCTATAACGGTTGGCGCGGAGAATATCAAGAACATGGCGATCAGAGCTGCCGAAAAGAATTGCTCGCGTACCTGGGGGCGCGGACGCGCATCTGCGCGCGAACGCGCATCTGCGCGCCAGCGCTCCACCAATCCGCCCGCAAACTTTGCGCCTTCCGCCAGCAGAACCGCGAGATACACGAAACCGGCGATAAAGAAGACGTAGATATCCCAGATGCCGTAGTTGAGGGTGTACCAGGCATAAACGGCAAACCCAACGATGAAGAACACGAGCAGCGGCTTGCTTCTTCGGAACAGCGAGACAAACGCAATCAGCACCAGCAGGCCTAGCAGGCCAAAATCATTCCAGAAAAACCGGTTGAACCGGCCCAGGTTCTCGGGAATGGTGCGGTCGGGGTCGGCGAACATGACCGAGCGCCACTGCTGGGCAAAGACCAGGAACGAAAAGCGCCCGGTGAAGGTGTCGAAGTATTCCGGGGTCACGTCCCAGCGGGTGGCCGAGGGGATGTAGGCGGCGTGGAGCATGGATGCCTGGGTTTCACGAGCGTCCACCATGGCGAACAGGCCGACCATCAGCGCCAGGCCAATGAGCGCACCCGCCGCTGCGGGAAGGATCACCTGCCGGGAGAGCAAACGCAGGTTTTTCTTCATCGACCAGGTGCGAATAATGATAAGGGCAATAACAGCAGGAGCAAACAACACGCCAGAGCCGTGCACGCCAATCGACAGGCCGCCCAGCACCCCGGCGAAAACCAAGTAGCGGGCGCACTCCGTCCGCCACCACAGCAGGGTGAAGAGCAGGACGGCGGCAGTAAAAGCACTCCCCGCGGTGTAGACCTCCGCGACCACGGCTTGCGACCAGAAGGTAGCAGAAAGCGCCAGCACCAGCGCGCCAAGCGCCGCCGCCCACCGGCTGCCGCTTAGAACGCGCCCGGCAAGGTACACCAGCGCAACCGTCAGCGCGCCCATCACTGCCGAAAAAAGATTCACCCGGTACGCTACGTCAACGACAGGCAGGAAAGTGAACAGCTTTGCCAGCACCATGTAGACTTCATAGCCGGTGGTGTGGGCGTGGTCGAGCGTGAAGGCTAGCGTCTGGAACTCTCCCCCATCACCGGGCAGCAGGCCGGGCGCCAACGTGCGGACGTAGACAGCAAGGCTGGCGAGGCCAAGCCCAACCGCGGCAGCAAGGTCCGACCGGTTCAGCAGTGGGTTCGCTTGTTCGGTGGTGGGAGCGTTTTTCATGGTAATGCGCCTGTAAAACCGTGGAAGAGGAAGAAGACGTGGGAACGATAACAATTATAACCCAGGAAACGAAAGGGGCAGTGGAACCTGTATGACAGATTTGGTAGCCGGGCGGCTAATGAAGATTAAGAAATGGATCGCGTAACGAGAAGCATTCGGGCCGGTGCACCGCCTCATCACATGCTTCGCCGGAGAATACGGTATGTCCTCCGGAAAACACTCACTCCGGCGAAGCCAGCCTCTTCTCCTGGCCTCTCATTTGTCGAATGGTAACGGTGGTTCTATGAATCGAGTGCCAGGAGAAGAGGAGCCAGAGAGTCTGGAGGAACCCCTCTGGCTCCTCTTCTCCTGGATCGCGGGTTGCGCTCGTCAACAGAAGCGTAGAACCACATCCAGCGTCCAGGAGAAGAGGCGGGGGTGATGAGGCAGCGCGTGCAGGGCGCTAACCGAGGTTACGCGATTCATTTTCTAATCTTCATTAGCCGCCCGGCGACCTCTGGGGGTATCACATAAATTACGTTCACCCCAACCTATGTGTCGGCTTCGGCATGCCCGGATGGAAAGCGGACTCGTTCTCCACCTCATACGGCACGCCGGTCGCATCGAGCACCCGGCGCAGCAGGTCACGTAGTTCCTTCGCGCCCATCTCCACCCGGGCGTTGACCAGCAGCGAGACCGTCTCGCCGGGGATCTCCGGCACGCGTTCGAGCCAGCCGGGTTCTTCCAGCGTGGGCAGGCTAATTTTCTCGCCCGCGACGATAAACTTCACGTGACCGATGCCCGCGCCCTGGGTTTTGATTGCTTTCGCAAAATCTGCCAGCACGCGCTGAACCACCGCGCGCCCCTGCCCGGCGGGAACGGTCAGTTTTACCTCTTCGTCCAGCCAGGCAAGCTGTGCTTCGCCCGCACCGTAGCGGGCGTAATCCATCTCCAGCGTGGACTGCGGAAGCTCCAGCGCTCCCGCCTCGATGCGTTCGGCCCAGGTCTGAACACCCGTAAGGGTGAGCGCAGATTGCGTCAGATAAGGTTTGCCTGGCAGTTTCGCTTTTAGCAGCCCATCCACCTGCTCCAGCGCCGCTTCAGAGAGCAAGTCGGCCTTATTGACCACCAGCAGCCCGGCCTCTTCGATCTGTTTGTCGAATATGTACACCACGTCGTCGCTAAATGGCATCTCCTGATCGAGCAGGCGGCGGCGCAGCAGGCGAGCATCGGCGAACACGCTAAAACTGGCGGGGGCAATGCCATCGTGCGCCAGCGCCAGCAGCGGCCTGACCACCGTCGCCACGATGTCGGCGCATGAGCCGACCGACTCGGCAAACACCACGTCTGGGCGCAGGTCGGCGATAAGCTGCGAGAGCCGGGCGTCCAGGTCGTCGTAATTGCAGCAGAAGCAGCCGCCCGTTACTTCCACCGCCGGAATGCTGCTCAGGCGAAAGAAGGCGGTATCGACCAGATACTTGCCCTGATCGTTGGTGATCACCCCCACGCGCAGGCCGCGCGCCATCAGCAGTTTGGCCGCGTGGATGATGGCGGTCGTCTTGCCGCTGCCGAGAAATCCGCCGACGAGATGGAGTCTCATATATTCTCCTATATGGGTACTTTTCGTATCGTTGTTGCGGTCCCTGCAAGCAGGGCGTCGACTTCGTCGACCACGCAACAACGATACGAAGTACGAGTAGCTTTTTTCATAAATAGAATGGGGTTGGTGCCCAATTCTATCTATGAAAAATTAGCGAGTCTCTTTGCGGATTTCCTCCAGCAGCTCGCGGTTGGAGGGAATCACCGACGAATATTTGAGCTGCCCGTTGATGTACAGGCTGGGTAGATTGGAGATACCCATCTTCATCACGCGGGCAACGTTCTCGGGCCGGGTGAACTTGTATTCGACCAGATCCGCCTGCCCGGCAAGCTCGCCAACCGCCCGCTGTGCCGCGCTGAGCATATAGCTGCACGCCGCGCAGGTCTCCGAGTCGAGGGTGAAGACTTCGACCAGCGGTTTTTGCAGAGAAGCGTAATCGGGCAGATCAACTTCGATATCGAAGGTGCGGCTCTCGTAGTTTTCCAGCATAGCGCGGGTGCTCTGCGGGCTGCGCACGGCTTGCAGCACGCCAACCACGTTTTCCACAGGCACGTCGTAAGGCATATCACAGCCGGGTGCCAGGATAAAGTTATGCTGCTGTAAGCCCAGCGCTGGGTCGGCGAGCGTGCCGAGCAGATCAACCACGAACTTCATATTGTCCTGCTGGCTTCCGAGCAGCATGCGCGTGGTGAGCGGGATATTTCCGCCGATGGTGATGTTGTAGCGATCGGTGATTGCCTTGGCCTTTGGCAGATCGATATTCTCATCGATCGAAATGGAGTCGGGGCCGGTCGTGCACATCAGATCCATATTCTTGGTGGCGTCACCGCAGACAAACAGCGAGGAGAACAACCCGGCGTCACGGATGCCGTCAAAGATGGCGCTGTAGGGGTCGAGCAAAAACTGCTTGAAGGTACGAGGAGATACCTGCGACACCAGCGGATCTACCACGGCAATCACGTCCATGCCTGCATCTCGGTACAGCGACGCCATGCGCATGGTGACCGAGCGGCAGTATTCGAGCAGCCCAATGAGATAATCGGGTTGATCGTACATATCCATAAAGATCTCGGTGCCGCGAAGGTGCGAAGCCAGCGTAATGGGGCCGCAGACCAGGCCGTAGAGGGCCGTGCGGTCGCCGACAGCCTGCTTTACTTCATGCATCGCGTGCAAGATCATCGGCAGGCGGCCATCCGCGCGCTCGGGCAGGCGGTTGGGGAGATCCAGGCAGCCTTCCAGCGGGTGCGAGGCGACCATCGGCGGGCCGCTGGGCGGCCACACAAGCTCACAGCCCAATATCTCGGCCTCTACCTGCAAATCAAAAATCACCGGCTGGCCATCGGGGTCGTACACCTGGTTGACCGCGAGCAGCGATTCGACCAATTTATGCGCATCTTGCAGCACTTCCGTCGCAGAATATCCGCGCAGCTTCCCGGCATGCACCCCGGCAAACGGCACCCAGGGTATGGCCGGCACGGACTCGTGGCGAAGGGTGGCAAACAGCAGTTCTTTGCCAGATAAACCGGAAGGCTCAGAGCGGAAGGCCATGATGTTCTCCTATTGGTAATTTTGTGAGAAAGGAAGCACGATGCCACCAGTATAAGTTTTTATGACAACGTTGTCAACGTGAGAATGGTCACATTCTTTTTCGGTCTTACGCGCGCCTTTGCCCTATAATTACACCAATCCACAATATTGATCCTTTCCGTATCGTTGTTGCGAGGTCGACTACGCACAACGGTACGAAGTACGAATAGCTTTTGAAGGAGAAGACTTTGCCTGCTACCATACGAGATGTCGCGCGTGAAGCGGGGGTTTCGATTAAGACCGTTTCGCGGGTGATCAACGGCGAGCCGTACGTCACCGAGGAAACGCGTTCCCGCGTGCAGGCGGCGATTCGTGCGGTTGGCTATGCGCCAAATATCTCCGCTAAGCGGCTGGCAGAGAATAAGTCCTTCATGATCTGCATTCTGATGTATCCTGGCTTTTACCAGCCGGCATCCGAAATGCTGACGCGCATCATGGACGTGGGTTACGAGGAAAACTACGATATTTTGATCGAGCCGTACTTCCCTACCCACGCCCGCTCCAAGAAAAAGCTGGTGAGCCTGATCTACGAGCACCGCATCGACGGCTTCGTCACCACCCCGCCCTGCGACGCAGATGAGTTCGTGGATGATCTGCTGCGCACGTACAAAGTGCCCCAGGTACAGGTGAATCCGTTTACCCGCACCGATTCCGTGCCCTTTATTGCGGGTGAAGATCACGAGGGCGCATATGCAATGACAGAATATCTGCTGCGCCTCGGCCACCGGCGGATCGCTTTCTTCACCGGTCCGCGCAATATGCGTGCCAGCGTCGACCGGCTGGCAGGTTACCGCTCGGCCTTAGAAGCGCACGGGATCGACTACGACGAAAACCTTGTGCGCCCTTCTGAGTGGACCTTTGACGGTGGCTATACGCTCACCAAGCTGATGATGAGCGAGGCAAACCCGCCTACCGCCATCTTTGCGGGCAACGATGAGCCAGCCTTCGGTGTGATCTACGCTGCCCAGGAGATGGGCATTTCCGTGCCCGGGCAGTTATCGGTGTGCGGCTATAACGACCTGAGTTTTTCCAAAAACATCTGGCCGGGCCTCACTACCGTCCACCAGCCCGCCGAAGAATTGCTGGAACTTGCTACGCGAATGCTGATCGACCTGCTGAAAGGCAAGCCGCCTCGTCCGAGCCACGTAGTCGCCTCCAGCCTGGTGATCCGCGGATCGACGGGTCTAGTAAGTGATTTCTGAGAGTAGACGTTTGCTAAGCAAACGTCTACTCTCAGAAATCATATGCTATCCATAGGTTGGGCGGACGCGACCCCAGGCGTGCAGTGCAAAGCTCACCCCTGCGCCAATCTGGAAGATGCGCCCCAGCGGCGCGAGCCAGCCAAGTTCCGGGAAAACGCCCTGCCCGGCGGAAAGCAGCACCCCGATGTTCAGCAGCAGCACGGCAACCGCCGCCAGCCGCACGTTCCCGCGTGACCCGCCGGTAAACCTGGGCAAAATCCAGAAGCCCACGCCGAGGATCAACTGCGCTGTCCAGCCGAGCAGTAGAAAGTCGATGTGGGCGGGCAGCAGGTTCCACAACCAGGCGGCGAAGGGAATGCCCTTGTTTGCCAGCATCAGCGCGCCAAACGTGAACCCGGCCAGCAGATAGATCAGCGCGGCGCGGACGGCGAGAACGCTCAAGCGCGGCATAGGCCTACTTCTCCTTCACCCGGGGCCAGGTGTTCCACACAAAAGCGGCAGCGCCCAGCCATTGAAGCAGCGCAGAGATCACCAGAGTCCAGCCCCACACCCCGCCCGGCCCGAAGGATTCGCCTAGCACGCGCAAAATCAGCCCGGCGTTGATCAGCCAGTACACGGCCCAGCCCAGCCGCTCGTTGCCGCGCGGCCGCGCCTGTGAGAATTTGGGAAACATCCAGATGACAACGCCAAAAATCAGCAAGCTGATCCACCCGACCATAAAGAGGTGGAAGTACGCCGGGGTTAGCCCAAGGGGAACCCAATCCAGCCCCAACGGCCTTCGTAAGGCCACCAGAAGCCCGGCAGCCAGCGCCAGCACCAGGTAGACCAGCGAAGTTTTGATCATCCAGCGGGTAAGCGGGGGCATCAGGCGGGCTTCCTCCGGCTTTTCAGCACGGTGAAGATCGTCACCGCCAGGAAAAGCAGTACCGCAACCTCGTTGATCAGGCCGCCCCAGCGCCGCGCTCCGGGCTGCCCCAGCAGATCACCGGCGACGCGCAGGATCAGCGAAGCGTGGAGCAGCACCAGATGGGCGTAGAATACGGGATGAAAGGCCACCGGCAGGCCGGTGAGAGCGGGCAGGATGATTGGCGCGTGGCCAAAGATCATCGAGAAGACGAAGCCAACAAACACGGTGTGAAGCAGCGCATCGTAAATTCCGCCAGCCTGCTGGGCCCCGTAGGCCAACGTCAGCACGCCGGAGGCAAGCAGCCAGATATACCCGGCAAACAGACAGATGGCGATGTAACGCGTCAGCGGAGCCGGGTGACGCAGGTTGCGGCGGGCAATATCAAAGCGCACCAACCACAGGGCCAGCGCCGCCATGCCCGCACCAGCCACCCGCGCACCGAGATCCGCCAGCCAGGTAGCAAGCAGCACGCCGAAGAGGAAGACCAGCGCAGCGGCGAGGAACAGCCGCATCTGACGCGGCCCCAGGCGCAGCACCCGGCTGAGTTCCAGTCGCTCGCCGGCGATTGTCAGAACCAGGAAGGCCGCCCACCAAAGCACCAGCCGGAAGATGGGCGTTCCCGCCAGCCAGAACAGATTGCCGACCAGCCAGCACACTGCGCCTACCGCCATGCTGAGGATAAAAATCTTTGGTTCACGACGCAGCATCACCGCCAGGATGCCCACAAAGGCAACACTGCCAAGGGTGATCAGCAGCGGACCGAGCGGCACCCACGGCAAAAGCAGCCCGGCCACCCACCCCAAACCGCTGAGCAGCGGCGCGGCAAACATCCATGGTTTGCGTAGGGCCGCCACCCGCTCCAGCGAGATGAGCGTGCCGAGAAAGCCCGAGACCATCAATGGCCCATGTGATGCGCCTACCTGCGCCAGTGGAAGCTGCCAGCCCAGGCGAATCAATCCGGCCCACAGGCCGAGCAGAAGCGCGGCTGCCGCCAGAAGCAGCAGCGGGAAGAAGCGTGCAGGGCGAGCTATCATTCGCTAACGCCCCGGTGGAAAGACTTGCAGCGCATCCCCTGGATGCACCGCGCGCTGTTCTTCCGCCAGATAGTCGATGCTGCGCCCATTGAGCAGTACGCGCCAGCCACGCCTGGGCTGGTACATTTTCGAGACGGTCATCCACGGGTTGCCGAAGGCATCCATATGCTCGCCCGGCTGCCAGATCACATCAAGCGCTTCGACGCGAGCCTGTGGGAAGAAGTCAAACAGCTTGCGCAGCAGGCGCGTAACCGGGGCGTTGGGCAGCGCCCCTATTGTGATCTCCGTTCTACCGGTGATCTCGCGCATACGCCCGTAGAAGGTCACCGGAACGCCAAACTCCCCATCACCAAGCTGGCGGGCGCTCTCGTAGCCCAACAGCATCATGTGCAGGTGCAGCGAAAGGGTCTTGTTCCAACCTGCCAGCGCCGCCGGGATCTGCGGATCACCGGGCATCTCTTCATTTAAAACCCGGGCGAAGGCGACGTTCATCAGGCTGATTGCCCCGGTGATGTAAACGGGCGGCACCTGCACCTTGCGCGGGCCGTACCCGGCGTGCATCTGTCCGGCGCGGAACAGGTAGCGGGCGAATTCATGGCTGGTATCCATGCCCAGTAGGCGCGCCAGCCAGATGGTGAAGAAGCGCCGCCGCTCTTCCAGGTGGGCGGGGTCCGCGCCGCTTTCCCACCCGAGGATCTGCGCCGTCTCAGGGTTGGCCAGCAGATAATCGTAGTTCGCGACTACCAGTTCGTATCCGCGCCGGAATAGGGCTGGGATGCTCGCCAGCATGGCGCGGCGCTCCGCACTACCCAGGTCGACAAACCGGCGCAGCCGGTCCCATTCTTCATCGGGTGCTGGGGCCAGCTCGGGCAAATACCACTCCACTACCCCATCCGTGGTAAATTTATCTAAACGAGATTCCGTTCGATTTTCCATTTCGACGCTCCTAATCGTGGGCTTTGGGTTTTGCCGTGGTTTTAGGGGAACGGTGATTAGCAAAGTTACCCAACAACCACCGCACGTACTAAAGAG
>JAEYTI010000220.1 GCA_023434145.1 Chloroflexota bacterium
GAATTATTTTACCACCGCACCGGAGCGAACATGAAAAGGGGTGGGTATTTAATTTTTGACAGCGTGATGCAGTGTGCTATGGCACATTGCTTCACCCCATCAAAAATTAAATACCCACTGGAAACAGGAAAATGGTACACTTTATGGGACGAGATGAAACGCCTGCTTCGCTTCTTCACATTTACGGCGGCGGTGAAACTGTCGCTGATCTCCCTGCTGATGGGATTGACACATCTGCTGCGCGTGCGTTCGTCGCGCGGCATGGGCCTGCGAACGCTCAAGTCGCTGGCACAAGCCCTCGCCGAGCCATTGACCGCGGCGGGCGCAATTGGCGCGCTGATCGCGGCCAAGTTAAACGCGCCCTACGCAACAGCCGCCGGGCTGTTTGGGGCGCTGCTGTCTGGTATTTACCTGCTGAGGATCAACACCGCGAACGGCAATTACAAAACGGCGTTCGGCGGCAGGCCCGCCTCAAACCACCGCGCGGCTCCCACCACTCCGCCACAAGACCCCATCTGGCTGCGCGACGTGGTATATCACGTGCCGCGCGGCATGCAGGACCAGACCCTGCCCCCGCTGCACTGCGACCTTTGGCAGCCGCCTGGGATTGAACGCAGCGGCTTTGCCCTGATCTACGTGCACGGCGGGGGATATTTCTCCAGTCGCAAGGATTTTGGCACACGCGGCTTTTTCCGCCGCCTGGCGCGGCAGGGGCACGTAGTAATGGATATCGACTACCGCCTGGCCCCCCGCGCTGACTTCTTCGAGATGTTCTCCGATGTGCTGCACGCTGTGGATTGGATGAAACGCAACGCCGAAGATCTGGGTGCCGATCCAGACAAGATCGTGCTGGTGGGCGGCTCCGCCGGGGCGCATCTGGCCCTGCTGGCCGCCTATGCGCATCACCAGCCCCGCCTCATCCCCCTGGACTTGCAGGAAACCGATCTGGCCGTGCGTGGAGTGATTTCCTATTATGGCATCATCGATCTCACCGCCGCGTACCGCTCAATCCAGCGCTTCGCCTCCAGCAATAATCTAAAGCGCGCGATGATGGGAATGAACGCCAACAGCCTGCTCAATCATCCCCTGGCTGAACTGGTGATCCAGGCGGGAGCTTTTGTGCGCGGAGTCGATATGCCCGCTATGCGCGAATACCTGCGCGAGAACGAAGATCTGCTCATTGCCGGGCCGGCCATTCCCATGCAAACCCTGCTGGGCGGCACACCAGACGAAATCCCCGAGATCTACCGGCTGGTTTCGCCGAACACCTACGCCAGGCCAGGCTGCCCGCCTACCCTGCTCTTCCAGGGCGCGCACGATTATTTGCTGCCATTAGAGCCCGCCAAGTCGCTGCACCGGGCATTACGCAAGGCCAATGTGCCATCTGTCTATGTAGAGCTGCCGCAAACCGAGCATACCTTCGACCTGTTCCTGGCGCAGATCAGCCCGCCCGCGCGGGTGGCGCTGCGGCACGTGGATAGATTCCTGGCTTTTCTTGACGATCCAGCCGCCAGGGTGGTACAATGAACCCGCAAGAGGAATGTCCCCGTAGCTCAGTGGATAGAGCGCTAGCCTCCGGAGCTAGAAGCGAGAGTTCGAGTCTCTCCGGGGACGCCTTATTTTTTTAACGCCCCGGCTCCTACTATTTGAGCCGCCGGCTCGCACTACTTGAGCCGCCGGCTCGTCACCGGCATTACCACCGGCTCTACCAGCCGCCCTGGGCGCAGCACTTCCACCTCGCGCTTGCCGATGCAGCGCAGGTAGGCGTCTTCGTAGTTTTGCAGCACGTGGTTGATGCTGTAGTTCTGCGCTTTGCGCATGCTGTTCTTGCCCATCTCCGCAAGCCGCTCGGGCGATTCGGCCATCGCTTCGATCCAGCGCGCGGCGTCTTCCGGCGAAGTGGGCTGGAACAGGCAGCCGTTCCAGCCGTGTGACACCAGCTCGGGTAGGGCGCCGCCGTGCGCAGCCAGGACGGGCTTGCCGCAGGCCATCGCTTCCAGTGTGGCAATGCTGAACGATTCGGCGCTGCCCGACATGACGAATACGTCCGCGCAGTTGAGCAGGTTGGGCAGCGCGGCGTGCTCCACCGCCCCCAAAAAGCGCACACGGCGGCCCAACTTCAGCTCGGAGGCCAGGCGGCGCAGCGCTGCCTCGCGGAAACCGCGCCCGGCAATAGCAAACTGCACGTCCGTGCGCTGCACCTTTGCCATTGCGTGCAGCATCACCTCTAGATTCTTCTCAACGTCTACCCGGCCCACATATAGGAACAGCGTCTTTTCGGGGTCGAGGCCGTAGTTTTTGCGCACCATGCAGTCCTGGTCATGGTGCGGGCGGAACACTTCGAGCTGCACTCCGCAGTGAATGGTCTGCACCGGCGCCTGTGTTCCGTGATCTTTCACCAGATGCGCGGAGTACCGTGACGGCACGACAACCTGATCCGCCTGGTTGAGGTGGGCGATAAAGTACTTCCAAACCGCCTTTTCGGTTAGCCGTTTCAGGTAAGGATTGACGTCATGCAGGTACGGCGCGGTGATCTCAGACCCAGGATGGTGCGTGATCATAATGGGGATGCCCAACCGCTGCGCCTCGTGCATCACTGCCTGCCCAAGTGGAGAGGGGTCCTGGATGTGCACGATATCCGGCTGGATTTGCCGAAAGGTCTGCCTCAGAAAGCTGTAGATCGTTAGCGGCAGCCAGATTTCCTTATTGAACAAGCGCAGGTGCAGCCCCGGCGTGCGAATGAGCTGCACGCCAAGCCGCCATTCCTGGTGCGGAAAGCCAAGCTTCGACGGCGTAAGCACAACCACCTGGTGCCCGCGCGCCGCCATACCCTCCGCCAATTTCGCGGTGAAAATGGATCTACCGTCGAGGAACGGCAGGTAAGAAACACTGCATAGTAATACACGCATAATTCATCTCACTTTTGCGCCGAAACAACTTCCACTTCCGCGGACTCCTTTTGGTTAAAGTACCGGCGCGCGGAATACAGGACAAAGAGGATGAACAGCAGTGTAAAGCCGATCCCTGCATATTGAAGCCCGCTTTTGATCTGCATGAAGCTGGCTGCCATATAGTAACCAATCAGCACCAATACAAGGCTAATCAGTATATTGCTCACCACAACGAGCGGAAACCAGCGCTTCCCCGAGACTTTGGCAGTTCCGGTTGCAATGAGCACCGGGATCGTCATCCAGTTGGTAAGCTTTGCCATCATCAGCAGCTTTCCCGCATCGCGATCGACCATGTCTTTCATACGGGCCACCTTTTCCGCGGTGATTCCCATCCACTTAAAGCGGCTAAGAGCCCAATCAATCCGCCCATAATAGCCAAGCGCATACCACAGCGAGTCGGAGACGATGTTGCCCAGCGCGCCGGCAAGAAAGACGGCAACCGGGTTCAAAAAACCGGTAGAGGCCGCCCCTGCTGCGATGAGAATAGCAATTTCTCCGTCCACCGCAACCAGAATGACAATGAGTGCATAATACCAGATCGAATTCAATTTCCCCTCACGATCCTATTCGACCTCTCGCCAAGGCATACTGCACCGTGCAGTTACAAGGTGCATTCGTTATTATAGTCACTATCCCTGCGAGTAAAAGAGGTGGAACAGAAAGGTGATATCGCCCCAAGAAGGGACGTTTGATTTTTGCTTACCGCCGAACCCGCTCGATGCGGCGCTGCAAGTACGGTGAAAAATAGCCCTGATAACGTTCCTGTAAATCAGAGCGCTGCCAGTCGTCAGCGGTGACCTTGCTACGGCAGTTTGGTGTTCCGCAGCCACATTCAAACTCGTCATAGGGGTTGCTGTCGCTCATAGCGTAGTCAAAGCAGATTTCCTCATCCTCCGCAATATAGCGCATAGCAACCAGAGTGATCTGCCCGTTCAGCCCTGCATTGGGATCGCAGCAGTGATTAAAATAGTCACTGGGATCATCCTCGGTCAACGGCAGTAAGAACAGATCGTCTTCCACCTGCAAACCATGGGTCCGCGCGTAATCGGAATACGCTTCCAGGCGCGTGCCCGGAACGATAACTCCTCCCCACACGGCCAGAACTTCTCCCGCCGCAACCGGCTGGCGGGCAAAAACGCCGGAGCCGCCCTTATCTGCGCAGGGTCGCATTTCCAGATGGGGAGAGAGGTACGATGGGTGATGTTTTTGCTCAGACATGGCAATGCTCCTCAAGCAGATTATCCCGGCATTTCGCAGGCAAAAGAGCGGCGCAAGCGCATCCGCTTCTCGTCATGTAGTTTACCGGGAAATTCGCATCGGTCAAGGGGTTTACAAACTTTGGAACCTTTCGATTTCCTTCTTCGTCATAGTTTCAAGACTGCCGCACATTATCTATGACAAATTGACAGTCTGAAAGTGTGAAATAAGAATGCTGAAAATTTCTACTCGATTGATGCTGACTTTGCTGCTGGCTGCACTCGCTTCCACTGCGTGCAGCCCGTTTGCCATCGTACCTTCCACCCAGGCAGCGCCCACGCCCATCGTGCAAGTCATCCCGGCGGATACCGAAGCGCCTGAGACCACCATCCCCACCGAAGAACCGTCCGCTGCCGGACCAGCGCGCTTTATGTTGTTCAACCGTCCGGAGAAACTCGCCATCGCGTATGACGCAGACGGAAACGAGGTCTACCGCATCCCGACACCGGGGCTGGAATACCCTGCCCCCTACAGCACCAGTATTGTCGATGGCGCGGTTTACTATGTAAGCCCAATGGACCACGCGATCATTCGCGCCAACCAGAATGAGGCAGTGCGCGTCGACATTCCTACCGATGAGAATCTGTATGCCATCGCGGTGTCGCCAGATGATACGATGATCGCCTGGTCCAACTTCTATGGCGACTTTGAATCGGCCCGCAGCACCTTATGGATCGCCAACACGGATGGCTCCAATGCGCGCGAAGTGATCACCTATTCGGCTTCTCAGGCGGGCGGCAAGCCATCCGCCGCATTCAACCTGATGCCGGTGAGTTGGACCACCGACGGAAAGCTGCTCTTCGACCGGACCATCACCGGCCTGGGCGGGTATATCCTCTTCTTTGGCTATCACAGCCTGTACAGCTACGATCCTGCTACGGCGCAGTTCGAAACCATCGTCCCAGCAGAAGAAGACCACGGCATTTCACTCGACACCTACCGGCTAGATCTGGATCGCGTAGTATTTAACACCCGCGGCCTCGACTCGCCGATCACCATCCGCAACCTGCAAGACCAGAGCGAAGTGACTTTGCCAAAGGTGGGCGAGCAGGGGCTGGGCGGCTCCATCCGCTATTCCCCCTCCGGCGCCTATATCGCCTACGCCGTTGCCCGCAGCAACCCCGAGGATGAAGCCGGCAACGTCGTGGTCGTTCCGGCAGATCTCAGCACCGAGCCCGCCAGCATCCTGCACGTGGACGGCAACCGCGCCCCCTACATCCACGGCTGGCTGGATGAGGATACCATCCTCTTCGCTACCAACCACATGGATGCCGGGCAAGTGTGGAGCATCCGCCGCGACGGCAGCGAGCTAACCCTGCTGGCAGAGGGCCAGTTAATGGCTATGATCCGGTAAAGGGAGAAGCACTCGCAAAACCGTTGAGCCGCCCAAACCTATTGGGCGGCTCAACGGTTTAAACATCGATTCGGATAAGCGTGTTCTTGGTAACTGCCAAGCCACAATGCTGTTGTGTGAATCGCGGGCTTCGCCCGCCTTATAGAGAGTGAATC
>JAEYTI010000328.1 GCA_023434145.1 Chloroflexota bacterium
ATTTTCAAAGTGAGCCATCCCTGAATGAGAGTAGTGTACAATGGGGAAGAGGGGACTTGAACCCCTACGCCTTGCGGCACAAAATCCTAAGTCTTGCGCGTCTGCCAATTCCGCCACTTCCCCAAGTCAGCGGGATTATACCATAAGACATGTACAGCGGGAGACAGGTGAAACGTGGCAGAGGGCAAACTCATATAAAAATTTTACACATATTACCAGGAGGATTCACTTGGGACGAGTGATTAACCCCGAAGGGGCCGGAAAAGAACGTACCCGCCTCATCAAGTCAATTGTTTTAGCCATGCGCGAGCTGATGCGCCAGAGCGAGCCAGACGCGCACAGCCGCGATCTGGCGGCCTATATCGCCCTGGCGTTGCAAGAGGTCTTTGAGACGATCGAAACGTCTGTTGCCGCTTGGGAGAAGAAAGGTTACTGGGTAAAAGCGGACCGCTTCCGTATGGAATGGGTGTGGACCGAGAGTATGAGCAAGCAGCTGCGTGAGGCCGTGCTGAATGACGATTGGGCGACCATTGCCATGCAGGTAGCAAAGCTGGGCGGCAAGCTGAACAACGTGGATGTACCCGCGCGCCATCGCCTGGGTACGCCCTGGGTGGGGGCCTTCCAGCAGTTAAAGTCGGTAGTAAAGACCTAAAACTATCCGAAAATCATTGTTGTAGTGCGTGATACAGTCACGCGCTATCGAATTTTGGTGTTTGCGGCGCGATGACCTTCGCGCCGCAAACACCAATTTTTTCCTATTTTGGTACTTCGTGTCATTTTGTGTGGGGACGAAGTCCCCACACAAAATGACACGAAGTACCAGTAGCGATACTTTTGGGTCTCCGGGTTTTGCCGTGGTTGTAGGGAGCGGTCGCGCCGCAACCGCTCCCTACAACCACGGAAGTTCCCAAAGAGCTATGCTTTTGTCTATTGTGATTCAGAAAATTTGTGCTATAAAATAAGATAGTTGTTCGAATACACACAAGGAAAAGTGACAATGAACACCTTTGGGATCGATGGAAAATATGACAGTATTTCACAGCGCATCGCCTCTACCTACCGGCGCATGCTGACCGATTTTTGCCCGATTCTTCCAGATGGCCTGACACCCGTGCAGCAGGATGCTGCAATTGCTTCGCAGCGCGACTTGCACGCCTTCTTCACCGATCTCTATCACGCGATCTACACGGCCCCGGCGCAGTTTGGCCTGCCGCTGGCCGAAGATACGTTTGTGCTAAAGGATCACGCGAAGGAAGGCGCGAACAAAACTGACGTGAAGCGCATTCTCGACCGCCCGCGCAAGCAAATCGACGATGGACTGAATTTCTTGCGTAAGCTTGCGATTAGCGGCAAAGTAGAGGGGGATACACTGACAATTGCGCTAGATGACCCGGCGCTAGATTTCCTGAAGAAGAAGCAGGCGCGTACCTGGGTGCGTGGAATGGCCGCCCTCGGACTGGATCTGGTCGATGCGGCGGGTGCATATTTCCTTCGCAGCGAAAAATATCCCAACATGATGCCGGCGCTTCAGGCGCTTGCGCAAGCTTGCGCGCGTTGCGAGAATCCAAACCTCGGCTGGGTCTTCTTTGCCCGCTGTGATTTCCGGGCGCTCAATAACGACTTTAACATCGACGCGCTGGACCTGTACCGAACCACGCGCCCCGAAGATTACGCCTGGGCTGCCGAGCAGCATGCTTTCTTCACTGCACGCGGATACCAGGCACAGGTTTTCGCCGACCGCATATGGGCATGGCAGGTAAAGTACCAGGGCAAGCGATCGATCAAAGGCTCGCCGCTGTTTGAAGTGGACTTCGATGAGCGCATCCTGCATCAACTGCGGGCGCAAATCAAGTGCGCCGCTGCCACGCGCATTGCTCCACTGCTGGAGAAGGCCTCTCCTGCGCTGCAAGCGGACTTTCAGAACCGTGTGTTCAACTGTCATGACTGCACTTGGTGCGATTCTCGCCCGCATCTCGGCCCCGTGGAAATGAACACAGGCAGCGAGACGCGCAAGATTTGTTGGTATGTGACCGGAGACCTGGACGAACTGACGCCCGAATCGGCGGCATTGGTTCGCGAGTACACCGAACTCCACGAAGCACTGGCGTAACTTCTTATTGTTTCATAGCATCACTACCGCGCGAGATCCCTGGGATCTCGCGCGGTAGTGATGCTATGAAACAAACCCAATTTTTCAATCACTCTTGCGGCGGATGACAATGCGGAAGGCATTTTCCACCGGCTGGTCGGAAACCAAAATCAGGTAGCCGCCGCCACCCGCCCCTGAGAGCTTCCAACCAAGGGCCTTGTCACGGTACTGGTCGATTATTTCAGCCACCATGTCATTCATCATCAACGGGAACATGCGAATCTGGCCGTGGAACGAATCCTTAAAGTATCGGCCAAAATCGCGGATGTCGTGCCGGAGGATAGCATCCCAGCAGCCAATGGCTGCGTCTGCCAGGGCCTTGGCGTTCTCGGCATTGATCACCGTCTGGCTCAACACATCGTATTCAGGTCCTCGCGGCCCTAGCGGCACGAGGTACAGCGCTTGCTCGATGAACTGCAGTGTCTCTTCATCGTGAACGGTCTCGATCCGCTCGGGCCAGTACTTGCCATCGTAGTGCGAGATGTTCAGCCCTGGGAAAACGATGCCGATTGTGTCCTGCGAGCCTGACACGTACGGCGTGCCGGGGGGATTATCCCAACAGAACAGCATCTTGGCCAGCTTTGCCGGGTCACCGGCTGGCAAGCGTGGGCCCCACAGGTCGATGGCCTTACGCCGCGTGCTGGAGGCCATGCCGCTGCGGTCGTTAAACTCGATGGTCGGCTCGATCGATACAGTGATCACTGGGCCGGGGTGGTACTTGGAGACAAAGGGCTGGTCGAGCCACCCGCCGGCTACGTCAATGCGGAATGGCATGGTCACAACCGTGCGCAGCCGGGTGGTAGAGCGCGCGGCCAGCCCGCTGCGCGGCTCGCGGCGCAGAACGTGATACGCTACGCCCAACTCTTCGCACAACTTCTGTTTTGCCAGCAGATGCCCATCTTCGTTGACGAGAAACACATCCGGCTGGATTGCTTTGAACTCTTCCAGAAAATCCAGCATGCCCGATCCCTGCGAGATAAACGCCTGTTTGACGAAGCTCAATGCCTGCATCATGTACAGCCGCTCATCTTCGTTGTTGACCGGCACGCGGCCTTTCAGATCGTAGACCGTCTTGTCCGATCCGAGCGCGACGTAGAGATCGCCATACTGGGCAGCCTCCTCAAGGAAGGCGACGTGCCCACTGTGCAAAAGATCAAAGCATCCGCTGACAAAAACCTTTTTGGTCATCTACTGCGTCCGTCTCTTTCTGGAATTATCCGAATTTTGGAGAGAATGGTGTAATTATACCCAACGCACAGGCAGCTATCCCAAAACCGAAAAATTACGCATTTTCGAAAAATATCTGGTGGAACGCGTCTGATATTATTATAATTGCGCTGCTATCCTCCAACAGAGCGATGCGGCATGTAATCATCCACCGCGGAGAGAGACGAATGAGTGATCGATCCGAAATCGAATGGTCGCCCCGGGTAAGCCTGGCAAAGATCCGCGAGTTGTACGTCAACGAAGCGCGTGGTACGTGCGATGACGAACTGATCGAGGAGGTTGGGTTTGGCCTGCTGGCGCGCTGCCGCAGCATCATCGAGTACACCGAAGCCTGTGACGAAGGCAAGGTGCGCTGCAAGCGCTGCGAGAAACAGGGGCAAACAACCATCATCCAACGCAATATGAATAAGCCCTCCGCGCTGCTGCGCTGCCCGATTTGTGGCTGGCACGTGCGCTGGAGAATCTTCAAGGCCGAATCGGAAAATGCGGATGGGCAGCTTCGTGCCGGTCACGCGGGAGCGGCATTCGCGCGCTATGTAGCGGTCTACCCGCAGTGCCGGACGCGCGAAGAGAAAATCCTGGCAATCGACCGGTTGATCCATGAGTTTCATTGGATTTTGGTGCGCGAGGGGCAGCCAGCCCGGGCGAACAAACCCGCCGGTGTCAATCTGCTGCGCGGGAATACGCATCAGGTGCTCAACATGCTCAACGAGCTGACTTACGGGGAAAATACGCCGCCTGAACTGTTCGCAGGGAAAGAATGGTGGCTGGATCAGCAAAAATAATATGGGAATTTGCTTCTTTGTAAGATCCTTGTGCGTGGCCAACGAAGTTGGCCACGCACAAGGATCTTACAAAGAAGCAACAGCTTTTTCGGCTCCCAAAGGGAGTGATTCAACAGAGGCCGTCCAAGCAACCTTGGACGGCCTCTGTTAGAGAAAGCGAATTTACTTCTTTTTCAGGATGACGCGGGCGTCAACAACCTTCAAGCCCTTGCCCTCTTCGTAGACCAGCACCGGGTTGGCATCCGATTCTGCAATTTCATCGGCCAGATCGACGATCATGGTCGAATAGGTGCAGATCGTCTCCGCCAGGGCGTCCTTATCGCGCGGGGATTCACCGCGCACGCCAGCCAGGATCGGCGCGCCGCGGATCTCGCCCAGCATGCGGGAGGCTTGTCCGTACGGGACGGGCGCGACGCGGAAGGTCACGTCCTTCAGCACTTCCACGAAGATACCGCCCAGGCCGAACATCATGGTCGGGCCAAAGGTCGGGTCGTTGACCGAACCAAGAATGACCTCAGTGCCCCACGGGGCCATTTCCTGAATGGCGATGCCGTGGATGTTCGCAGTTGCTTTGTACGCCTGCGCGTTCTTCATAATCGTGCGGTAGGCTTCGCGCACGCCGTTCTCGTCGCGGATGTTGACCTTCACGCCACCCGCATCCGATTTGTGAAGGATATCGGGAGAGACGATCTTCATTACGACGGGATACCCGGTCTCGTAGGCCATCTTCACGGCTTCGTCTTCTGTCTTGGCGAGGGTGGTTTTGGTAACGGGCAGGCCGTAGGCGGCAAACACTTCCTTCGCCTCGATCTCGGTCAGCGAGTCGCGCTTGTCGGCGCGGGCGCCGGCGATGATCTGAAGCGCCTTTTCGCGCCCGTCGGGGCCGCAGCTGCCGGCTTCTTCCTTCACCAGCGTCTTCATGCGGGCGTATTCGCGCAGCGCTGCCATCGCGTTGATGGCTACATCTGGCGCTCCGAAGGCGGGGATGCCGTTCTCAACCAGCCACTTCATGCCGGCTTCGCAGCGCTCGCCGCCGACGAAGGATACACAAATCGGGCGATTCACATCGCCGGATTCGTCAATGGCTTTTTTGATGCCCTTGGCGATGTCCAGCGGATCGGTCACGGCGGTTTCACAGTACAGAATTACAAGGCCATCCGTCCACGGGTGGGGGTAGGCGGCCTTCACGGCGTCGTAATACCACTCGGTGTTGGCCATACCGGTCAGGTCCACCGGGTTCTTGGCCGAGCCGAACTCAGGCATGTGTTTCTTCATTTCCTGCTGAACGTCAGCAGGAGCAAACTTCAGCGGGATGCCATACTTTTCTGCGGCATCGGTCGCCAGCACACCCACACCGCCGCCATTGGTGACGATGAGCAGGTTGTCGCCCTGCATAGGGGGTTGGAGCGAGAGCGCCAGGGTGCGGTCGAACAGGTTGTCGAGGTCTGAGGCCTGGACAATGCCAGCCTGACCGAAGGCCGCGCTGTAGACCTTGGCTGCGCCGGCGAGCGAGCCGGTGTGTGAAGCGGCAGCCGCGGCGCCGTGCTCGGATACGCCCGATTTGATCGCGATGATCGGCTTGTTAGCTTTGCGGCAGACGTCAATAAAGCGGCGACCACCCTTCAGACCCTCCACGTACAGGGTGATGCAGGCGGTGGCATCGTCTTCGTTGAGCCATTCGATCAAATCCGCGAAGTCAACATCAGACATGTTGCCAATGGAGATGAGCTTATCAAAGCCAACGCCGCGCGTGTAAGTGGCCGCGTCGATGGCGATGAGCAGCGCGCCCGACTGGGTGATGAGGGAGGCCTTGCCATTGAAGGGCAGGAAGGGGGCGAACGAGGCGTTCATCTTGTAAGCATTGGAGAGCACGCCAACGATGTTCGGCCCGAGGATGCGCGCGCCGTACTGTTGGGCAGTCGCGACCAACTCGTCTTCCAGGTCGTGCCGGCCCGATTCACCGAAGCCGGAGGTGATAATAATGAGGCCTTTTATGCCTTTTTTGCCGCACTCTTCCACTACCTGGTTGGTGAATTTGGCCGGGACGGTGATCACTGCCGCATCGACCTGCTCGGGGATATCGCTAACAGTAGGATAAACTTTGAGACCGAGGATCTCTCCACCAGAGGGGTTGACAGGGAAAATCTTGCCGGTATAGCCGTCCTTGAGCAGATTATTGACTACGGTATAGCCAATCTTGCCAGGGGTGGCCGAGGCGCCGACGACGGCAACAGACTTCGGCGTCAGGATAGCATCAAGTGCTGGGTTGTTCACGATTCGTTCCTCCTGAAAGGGATATGCAGATAAAAAGCCCTGAGATAGAGCTGTAATCTTTCGCTTCCATTAAATCTTACCGTACACTTGCAGATTCGGCTACAATACGGAGGAGCCTTGATTTCGTTCCTGTGGGCAGCCGAATGGATAAATGCTGGTTAAGAAAACCATCCCCTATTTTACGCAAAATAGGCTGCACGAAAGTAACAAAATGATCGGTATTTCATCATTTCTTCTGGGGCGTTGTGAGAAATGTTGGCACATTTTTTGGAAAATTCGTTGGAAAACCATCGCGCCGGGCAGGTGAGCCGTATTTTGGGCGCTGCGCTCGATGCTGCCGACCCGCGCCGGGCGGTGACGCGAGCGCTGCGCCTCGATGGCGAACGGCTGGAAATGAACGGCGGCTCGGTGGACCTGCGCGGCAAGCGTGTGCGGGTTGTCGGCGCAGGAAAAGCCGCTGTTGCAATGACACGCGGACTCTTGGATGTGCTCGGTGACCGGGTGGAAGGCGTCATCATTGCCAAGCACGCCCCAGATGACGACCCGCTGCCGGATTCCATCCGCGTGCTGACCGGCGCGCACCCCGTGCCAGGCGAAGAGAGCGTAACGGCGACGTGCGCGCTGGCAGAGAGCCTCTCGGGCTGCACCCAGGAGGATCTAGTGATTGCCCTGATCTCTGGCGGGGGCTCGGCGCTGATGACCTTGCCGCAAGACGGCATCGACCTTCCGGAGCTGCAGCTCCTTACACGATCACTGTTGGCCTGCGGGGCGAGCATCAACGAAATGAATACCCTGCGCAAGCACCTCGACAGCGTAAAAGGCGGCGGGTTGGCAAAGCTGGCGTCTCCCGCCCGGCTGATCACACTGATCCTCTCGGACGTGACCGGCAGCCCGCTGGATGTAATTGCCTCCGGACCAACCGTGCCCGATTCGACAACCTACCAAGATGCGCTAGCGATCCTGAAAAAGTATGATCTGGAGCGCCGTGTGCCGCGCTCCATTGCCCGACTGCTGGAAAAGGGCGTTCACGGCGAAATCCCTGATACAGCCAAACCGGGCGACCCGATCTTCGAGCGGGTAACCAACCGCATCATCGCCGACAATTCGCAGGCAGCGGAGGCCGCGCTGGCTCAGGCCAAAGCGGAGGGCTTCAACACCCTGCTGCTCACTACCTACCTGCAGGGGGAGGCCTCGCAAGCGGGTGTTTTCCTGGCAGGCGTGCTGCGCGAGGTGGCTGTGAGCGGGCGGCCGCTTCCGCGGCCTTGCTGCATTGTGGCAGGCGGTGAAACGACCGTGACGCTGCACGGACAGGGGAAGGGCGGGCGCAATCAGGAGCTGGCAGTTGGTGCAATGAGCCATTTGGCCGGGTTACCGGATATTGCCCTCATCACTCTGGCAACCGATGGCGAAGATGGCCCCACCGATGCCGCCGGGGCAGTAATCACCGGGGAAACGCTGGAGAAGGCGCGCGAAATGGCCCTGAGCCCACTGCTCGCGCTGCAAAGCAACAACACTTACCCGTTCCTGGATCATCTTGGCGCGCTGCTGAAGCCCGGACCCACCGGCACAAACGTGAACGACCTGGCCTTTTTGTTTGCCTTTTAATCGCAAAGGGAAAAGAAAAACAAAAGACTCATATGTAGTTTCAAGGAGTTTTGGGGGGGGGGGGGGGGGGGGGGGGGGGCGGCGGGGGGG
>JAEYTI010000336.1 GCA_023434145.1 Chloroflexota bacterium
TGGGGCCCCCGCGCTGCTATTCTAGAAAACTCCAATTCGCTATCCCATGCGAATGGGCATGTTCCCGGCGGCGACGGGGTTGGTCAGATTACCGATGCCCTCCACCGAAACTTCCACTGAGTCGCCGTCATTTAGCGGGCCGATCCCGGCGGGCGTGCCGGTGAGAATGAGATCGCCGGGGGTTAGCGTCATCACCGAAGAGATGAAGGCGATCAACTGCTCCACCGGGTACATCATCTCGCGTGTTGAGGCCATTTGGCGCATTTCGCCGTTGACGCGCGTTTGCACCAGCACGTCGGATGGGTCCAGTTCGGTCTCGATCCACGGGCCAACCGGGCAGAAGGTATCAAAGCCTTTGCCGCGCGTCCACTGGCCATCTTTGCGCTGCAAATCGCGCGCGGTAACGTCATTTGCCACGGTATAGCCGAGAATGTAACGGCGCGCTTCATCCGCCGGGATCCACCGCCCCGCGCGCCCGATAACGACAGCCAGTTCCCCCTCATGCTCTACCTTGCTCGACTGCGGCGGCAAAATGATGGTTTCGCCGGGGGAGATGATGGAAGAAGGCGGCTTTAGGAACAGCATGGGGATCTCCGGCGGCTCAAAGCCCTGCTCGCGGGCGTGCTCGGCATAATTACGGCCCACGCAAACAATCTTGCTCGGTTCCACTGGCGCCAGCAGCCGGACGAGGTTCAACGGAGTCTGAGCCTCTAGCCGCCGGAACTCGCCGAAAATGTCCCCCTCGATCATGCCAACCTGGTCCTGGTAGATCCAACCCCAGCGGGGTGCTGCCCCGCGCATCTCGTAGCGTATCAAGCGCATAATAATTCTCCTCCCAATGTGCCTGTTCCAGTAGCGATGCCGTCTTTCTGTCACCGCATCTTCTCGACTATCGATATTGTAGTGGAGATTTGCCCAGGCGGCGGCGCTTTTTCATGAATCGATGTTCAAGCTTTGTTACATCGTTTTGCGTTAAGTAAAACGCCAGAAGTACCTTTACAAACAGCCTTCTGCATCCGGGCGTTTTACCCTAGTAATTCGCCAGGCGTAGAACTTCCATTGTTAAGATACTTCGGCGAATTACCTACCACGAAGTTGGTCACGCAAAACAAACCAACAAAGGCTCAGTAAAGAAACAACAGTATGGAATCAATGGAATAAGGGTATGGAGAACTTATCAGTTTTTGAATCCTTTACGATTGCCATAGCTATTCACCTTTTCTTGTGTTAAGATACTCCCCAATAAATAGTACTGATTTTATCTACATTCGTCCAACAATGTATCGCTTCACCAACCATCGAGGAATAGTAGTGAAAGGTGTGATCCTCTGTGGAAGACATGCAAGACCATAACAGTGAAAATTTGACCTTGAGCGCCGGGATTGCCGCCTCTGGCGCACAGGCTGGCGCCGAGGGAGCCTTTGCGTCGCTTATCCTGAACGCTTCTCGTGAGGCGATCATTGGCACAGATGAGCAGTTCATCGTGCGCTTATGCAATCAATCCGCGGCAGATCTGCTCGAAATTACCGGGGTGTGCGGCCAGAAGACCAGTTTATTCGATTTGCTGCCACGACCCCTGGCAAGCTCGCTGTGCCTGGAGGTGCAGCGACAGGGTATTGGGCAGGCCAAAATCCCCATCCGCAATGGCGCCGGGCAGGAACGCATCATCGAGGTGAGCGCGGCTCGCTGCAGCCAAATGGATGGGGCGATCCTGGGATATTCCTTTTCGCTGCGCGATGTATCTGAGCACCCCACACCCACTTACCGGCAGGCGATCGAGGCAGAACGAGCCCTGTTAGACAAAATACTGGAACATCTGCCATCCGGCGTGATCATTGTTGATGCGCCGGATGGGGCGGTTATGCGCGCAAACCAGGCCGCACTCGATATGTTTGAAGGGCAGTTCACCTTCTCGCAGAGCATATTCGAATATGCTCATTGGATAGGGTCTACCCCGGATGGACAGCCCTACCGACCAGAAGACTGGCCCGCCGCACGGTCAATTCTTAAAGGAGAAGTGGTAACGGACGAAGAAATCATCTTCCCCTTTGACAACGACATAGACCGGACGATGAAAATCAACGCTGCCCCCGTCCGTGATTCGAGCGGAAAGATCATTGCCGGGGTGATTGTGGTGGAGGATATCACCGAGCGGAAACGGGATGAGGAAGAGCTGCGCGGCAGCAAGCAAGCACAAGAAGAGATCGCCATGCGGTTCCGGGCTTCAGTCGAAAGCCTGCTGGATGGCTTTGCCATTCTCTCTGCCATCCGAGACGAGAACGATGAAATTGTTGATTTCCGCTATGATTACATGAATGAAACCGGCTGCCAGATGGGCTACCGCACCAAAGAGGAGGTGGTAGGACGCAGCCTATTAGAGCTGCTGCCTGCACAACGTGAGAGCGGGCTGTTTGACCGTTACGTTGAACTGGTGCGAACAGGTATCCCGGTGGAAGCTGAAGATCACGAATATGAAGAGCTACAGGATGGCGGAAAGCGCTTGCTGCGCAGTTTTGAGGTGCGTTCGGTAAAACTAGGCGATGGGTTTGTGGTCACGTGGCGTGATATAACAGAACGCAAGCATACGGAAGAGCAGTTAAAAACCTATGCCGCCAAGCTAGAGCGGTCGAACCAGGAGCTGGATCAATTTGCCCTAATCGCCTCACATGATCTACAAGAGCCTTTGCGCAAGATCCGCCAATTTAGCAGCAGTTTGCGCCATAAATTGGGAGATGATCTCTCTGCTGATGCAGAAGATTCGCTCAACCGTATGCAGCGAGCCGCTGAACGCATGCAGGCGATGATCGATGGGCTGCTCGAACTCTCGCGCGTGCAAACGCACGGTGGCAAATTCGAGCCGATCAACCTCACCCGGCTGTTAGAAGATGTGATTTCTGACCTGGAACCGCGCCTGGAGTCGAGCGGTGGGAAGGTGCTGTACGAGCCGCTGCCTGAAGTGGAGGTGGATGTGGTGCAGTTCCGCGGCCTGCTGCAAAATCTGATCAGTAACGCATTGAAGTACCACCGCAAGGGCGTTCCTCCCATTGTGCAGGTGCGCGGCTCTGTGCAAAAAGAAGACAAGGCAAACCCTGCCCGCCTGTTGCTGACGGTGGAAGATAACGGCATTGGGTTCGATGAAGCCGAAGCGCCGCGTATCTTCCGAGCCTTCCAACGCTTGCACGGCATTAGCGAGTACGAGGGTACCGGCATGGGACTGGCAATTTGCCTGAAGATCATCGAACGCCACCACGGCAAGATTGAAGTGCACAGCCGGCCTGGCGAAGGTTCAACGTTTGCCATCACTATTCCCACCCAATTACGGTAAGTGTGTGTTTCCGTTTATTGGTGGGTTGAGGCAGGGAAACGAAGCCCTCCTGCCTCAACCCACCAATAAACGGAAAAGTACCCAAGAACTAAAACGCACCTTTGCAGCGTTATCGATGTATAATTTTATTGTCGCGACTTGTCTAAACCACTCGGCAAATAAAATCGACGCCAAGACTTGAGGGAATCGCTTGGACGATTTGCAATCTATTCACACATTGATAGGGGATTTGCGCACCAAGCTGGCGAGATTGGATGACAATCGACGTGCGCAGGTTGTGGGGCAGCTACGCGACTTATATTATGATTTGCGATCATCTCCAACCTCGGACATCCACATCGATGAACGCTACCGGCTGTTGGCAGAAATCTCACCGAATCCGGTCTTCTTGCAATTCGAGGGGCGGTTCTTCTATGTAAACCCTAATGGGATGAAATTGTTTGAAGCAAAACAACCGAGAGACATTCTTGGCCGTTATGTGATCGACTTTGTCGCGCCGGAATATAAAGCGGTGGTAGCAGAACGGATGCGTATTGTCAACGAGATGCGTGTTCCTACTACACTGGTTGAAATAAAAGTTATAAGCCTGAGTGGCCGGACAGTCGACGTGGAAGCGACTGCCGCGCCGACAACGATTGACGGAAAACCCGGCGCTGTGGTGATCCTGCACGATATTTCGCAGCGAAAAGCAACCGAAGAAGCACTGCGAAAGAGCATGGAGCGCGAACGCCATCATGCGGCAGAGCTAACCGCGCTGATGGATGCCGTTCCGGCTATGATCTGGATCTCGCGCGACCCAGAGTGCCGTGAGATGCTCGGCAACCGTTTTGGCTACGAGTTCCTGCGCATGTGGCGCGGCGCGAACATCTCGAAGACCGCGCCGCTAGAACAGGTAGCTCGCCAACGCTACCGGAACTTCAAAGACGGTGTCGAAATCCCACCACAACAGATGCCCATGCAGATTGCTGCGGCGACCGGGCAGGGGCAGCAGAGCCACGAGTTCGACGTTGTTTTTGATGATGGCAGCACCTACCATTTGTTCGGAAACGTGGTAGCGTTGTTTGATGAAAACGGGCGGCCTGCCGGGGCGGTGGGCGCATACATCGACGTAACCCCCATCAAGCAAGCGGAGATGGATCTGCGAAAGAGCGAGGAACGCCTGATCGACTTCCTCGAAAGCACGCATGATGGCTTTTATGCCCTCGACCACGAATGGCGCATCATCTACGCCAACAAGCGGGTGGGCGAAATGGTCAATATCGATTCGAGCCAACTCGTTGACCGTATCTTTTGGCAAGCCTGGCCGCTGTACATCGGCTCGCAGACCGAGAGCCACCTGCGGCGCGTAATGGAAGATCGCACTCCCGTCCACTACCAGGCGCAGGGAACATATTCTGATTTGTGGCTGGCAATTTCGGCTTACCCAACCCAAGATGGCATCTCCATCTTTATGTCAGACATCACAGATATCAAGCGAGCCGAGGAAGAGTTGCGCCAGGCAGAGACGCTGCGAGCCGAGCAGACCATGCAGGTAGAAATTCAGCGCAGGCTGATGGAGAACCGGGAGCGCGAGCGGCAGGAGATCGCCCGCGATCTGCATGATGGGCCGATCCAAACGCTGGTGAGCGCCATTTTCAACACCCAGTTGGCTAAGGATGTAACCAAAGAATCGGCAGCACAGCTAGAATTTGAGCAAATTGGGCTGGCAATCAAAAGCGCAGTGCGCGAGCTGCGTGAGGTTGTCAATGAGCTGCGCCCGCCCTCACTCATCCGCTTTGGCCTGGCCAAGGCCATCAGCCTGCATATCGAAGACTTCCAGGAAAAGCATCCAGAGATCCAAATGCGCCTGGATTTGCAGCACGACACTAACCGCCTGCCCGAACGCATTTCGCTCTCGCTGTTCCGCATTTGCCAGGAAGCGCTAAACAATACCATTCGGCATGCCAACGCGAGCGAGATTTTGGTGCGCTCAACCAGCGATAGAGGCAGAATCCAGTTGGAGATCCGTGATAACGGGCAGGGCTTTGTCGTGCCCGAAGACCTGAGCGAGCAGACACGCAGCGGGCATTACGGGCTGGCCGGCATCCAGGAACGAGCCGATTCGATTGGGGCGGCATTAGAAATCCACTCAAGCTGCGAAACGGGTACTGTGGTGCGCGTAACATTGGTAGTAGAAGATGCACCGAACCTGCCCGCTCCGCCGATACTGTGATATAATGGGCGCGTTCGGGCGAGTAGCTCAGTTGGTCAGAGCGCATCTCTTACACAGATGAGGTCGCAGGTTCGAGCCCTGTCTCGCCCACCTATATGTAGGGTAAAATCCCGAAATTGCACCCCCTATCCACCAGGTATGGGGGTGGCGTATTTAAGCCATTCTATCCCAAAGGTAGTTTTTCGAGTTCATGGTGCGCGAATACGCCGCGCACCATGAACTCGAAAATAATATGGGAATAGGGCTGTAGAGAGTTCGGCCCGGTACCTTCCTTATCGGTTGGAAGTCACAATGGGCAAATAGAGCGGGTAGGTCTGCTGATCATCATCATCCGTTATCAGCACTTCGATCTCGATCGGTTGCCCGGCAGCAGCGTTGGCCAGATCATATAACTCCAGCACAAAGACTTCTGCCGGTTCGAATTCCGTGTCGTCAAGGACGGTGATTGTTATTTCTTGCTCGCGTACCCCTGGGGCAAAAGTCAGCGTGCCCTGCCCACCAGTGTAATCCACCCCGGGGGTTGCGCTCCCTGCATTGACTCGGTACCGTACGGTGACTGGTTTCTCCGAAATTGCAGAGAGCTTCACCACAACCGGCACATTCCCGGCACTCTCCAGAACCTGCATAGCAGGTGTGGCAAATTGCACGCCAGGCTCGGGGTCGTCATCCTCTATGGTGATGGTTGCCTGATCCGGAATAGCCAGCAGGGCATTGCTGGGATTAGTGAGGGCCATGGAGAAAATTTCGGCTGCTTCGTCAGTTGAGTCGGGGAGAATCGGGACGTTGAACACTTGCTCGACAGTTCCAGGATCAAAGGTAAGCTGTCCGCTGGTTGCTGTGTAATCCTTACCGGCCACAGCGGTGCCATCGCTGGTGCTGTAGTGGACGACCACGATTTTTCCACTCGGGGCGCTGAGTTCCACGGCGATTCCTATTCCACCTTCACCTTCTCCAAGGCTATATGTGCTTGCTTTTAGCCGAACAGAGGAGGGATCATCGTCATCCTGGATGTTGATTTCCAAAGTTTGGTTTGCAGCAAACACCGCGTTGGCCGGGTTGGTCAGTGTTATGGTGAATGTTTCGTCTATCTCATCAAGACTATCGTCCAGGATGGGGATGGTTATCTGCTGGGTTGTTTCACCGGGCAAAAAGGTCAACTGACCACTACCGGACTGAAAATCACTCGTAGCTTGCGCCGTACCACTCGATGTTTCGTACTGCACGGTCACTGTGCTGGTGCCCGGGGTGGATAGCTGCACATCAACTGAGACCGATGGCTGGTTTTCCGCAACCAGCACCGGGCTGGTTGCTGCAAAGCTGATTACTGGTGTGGCGCCTGGTAAAACATCCAGGGCAGCGTTTACCCGGATTCGCGGCCGGGTAAACCCATTGGTCACCCTTGTGTCATTTACCATCAACCCAGTAGAACTCAGCGCATTTAAGATTTGATCCACCGAAATGGTGGGGTTCTTGGATTTAAGCACAGCCCAAGCGCCAGCCACATGCGGGGCTGCCATCGACGTGCCCTGTTTGAGAGCATACGAATTTCCAGGGATTGAGGAGTTAATCGGATACCCCGGCGCCAGCAAGCTTAGAAAGGAAGCGCTATTCGAGGAGGGGGCGACGGTATCAACTGGGTAACCATATTCTCCGCTTGCGGTAGTGGATCCGACCGATACTGCCGTCGAGATACAGGCGGGTGAGCCCATGGCTGTTGTATAACTGCTGTTTCCGGAAGAAGCAATCGTTGCGATCCCTACCGAGCGCAGATTATCGATAGCCGCCTTCGTTGCCGGAAAATCACTATCACAATTTGTAGAATACTGCCCGCCGCCCAGACTAAGGTTGACTGCGGCAATATTAAAATCGTTTCGCAGCGCATACACCCGCTCCAACCCGCGAATCACATCGGAAGTGAGCGCCTTAACTGAGCCTCCCTCCATTGAGAAGACCTGAACAGCAATGATGGTAGCATCTGAAGCGACCCCAGAGAATGTATCGCCCTTGCCAGCGGCAATCCCCGCCACGTGGGTTCCGTGATCGCAGCCGCTAATGCCGGTGCAGTACATGCCTGACCCCGCGGCAATTGATTCCGAAACGCCACCCGGGCAAATCGAGACAAAATTGATACCAGTATTGGTCGTCGAGTAGCATGCTTCAGAAACCACTTTCCCAGCCAGAAAGGGGTGGTTTTTATCGACACCGGTATCAAGAATGGCAACCGTTTGCCCCGCTCCGGTATAGCCCGCCGTCTGTGCAGGGGTAGCGCCGATCAGCGCAACACTATCAGCCAGAGCGGTGTCAAAGATTATATCTTCTTCGATGCCAGCCACTTCTGGAAGCGTTTGTAGCAGGGCCAACCCTTGTGTATCAACGGTGAGGGATAAGAAAGGAATGAATTCGAAGTGTTTTGCTGCTGAAAAGCGTTGTGTGCCTAACTTATTCAGCACATTTTGCTGCACGCGCGAGATCGCCGCGCGCTGCTGGGTGGTCTCCCGCGCACTCATCAGCCGGCCTTCCGGTTGATAATCGACATTCAACCGAACAATCACCGGCACTGCGCCATTTGCCACAGCCTGCTGCTGAAGGCGTTCGTAAACTCCAGGTTTAAATAACGTTTCCCAGTCAGGCGCTGGGAGTTGATTGGTGGGAAATCGAGAGGCAAGAACCGTAACCGGAGACAGCACGAAACCAAGCAGGATGAAAAGCACCAGGGATGCAAGCAAGCGACGCGATGGCAGCATTGGATATTCCTTTGATGAAAGCATAAATTTATGTTGGTTTTTTCTCGATTTTGTACAACCAAAGTTACTTTATTATAGGGGGACAATTTCTCTCTTACTTTACAAATCTGCAAAGACAATGGTCAAGCGCCTGACTGCAACCCTAAAAAGGGTAGGCCAACCATTAGGGATTCTCCCAACCCATGTAGGAACACTCCTACACAATTATTGATTTGTTAAGTAATCTTTTCTTGTATACTGGGTGTTATCTGTAATCATCAGATCGTCGCTGGCCATTGCGGGCTGGTACAGGGGGATAGACTGTACTATGAAAGGAGGCTGGTGCTATGAATCTGAGCATTTTTGATGGGTGCTGCCATGGATGAAGCCCAGTTACCACTCGATCTGTTGTCTTGGGTGCTGGCCCTGGTGCCCATTATTGTTTTGATGCTCCTGTTGGTTGCGTTTCGCTGGAAGGGCATCGAAGCTGGCCCGGTAGGCGTGCTGGCTGCCACGGTGATTGCGTTGTTGGTTTTTCGCACCGACCTGCGCACGCTGGCGATTGCCAGTGGAAAAGGGCTGTGGGATGCTGTCTTTATTCTTTACGTAGTCTGGACTGCCCTGCTGCTCTATTTAGTAACCGTGCGCGCCGGCGCATTCGACGCCCTGCGGCGCGGATTCATCGAGTTCAGCCGTAATGAACTGTTCCTGGTGCTGGCCATCGGCTGGGTCTTCTCGTCCTTCTTCCAGGGCGTTGCCGGGTTTGGCGCTCCTATAGCAGTTACGGCTCCCCTGCTGATCGGTGTTGGCGTGCGCCCAATCTATGCCGTGGTCATCCCATTAATTGCACACACCTGGGCAAAAATGTTTGGAACGCTGGGCGTAGGATGGCTGGCAATGCTCAACGTCGTTGACGTGGCGGACCCAACGTCCACTGCGGTGCAGACCGGTATCCTGCTGTGGTTGGTTAACCTGCTCGGCGGCCTGGGTGTAGCCTGGATGTACGGACGCATGCCCGCACTGCGCCACAGCCTGCCGATGATTCTGATCATCTCGGCCATACACGGTGGGGTTCAGCTTGGGATGATGTACGTTGACCCGATCCTCTCAACCTTCGTTGCCGGAACGCTGGCTCTGGCAGCACTGTACCCGCTTTCGCGCTGGCGGCGCTACAGAGAGCCAGCCGAGGGAATCGAGGATCGCCCAGCCATGCAGCCGGATTCCAACATCGACAGTTCCGATGTAAAGGACGATGACAGCCAACGCCAGGTGATGGGAATGGGATTGGCGCTTTTCCCATACATTCTGCTCACCGTTACCGCCATTTTGGCGCTCACGGTCCGGCCGGTTAACGATTTCCTTTCACAGGTGCAGATTGGCTTGCCCTTCCCTGCCGCGCAGACCGGTTATAACCTGACCCGGCCTGCGGCAGATCCGTACTCATCTTTTGCCCCACTGACCCATCCCGGCACCTTCGTGCTGCTTGCCGCTCTAGCAAGCCTGATCGTTTACCGTTCGCGTGGTTTTATGAACCGCAGTAACAGCGAAGGGGAAAAGGAAGGGTTGTGGTCGAACCTGGTGAAGGATTCGGTGCCATCCTCGATCGCTATCTCTTCGTTCCTGGTGATGAGTAAAATCATGGACCACTCCGGGCAGACCACCGTACTGGCCCAAGGGCTGGCCGCTGTCGCTACCCCCACAATTTTCGCCTTTGCCGCAAACTGGATTGGTATTCTAGGCGCCTTCATGACCTCCTCAAGTACGGCCTCGAACATCCTCTTCTCACCGCTGCAATCGCAGGCCGCTGAGGCGCTGGGTGGTTTGTCGCAGTCATCCGCCCTGGCCGGGCAGGGTGCGGGTGGGGCCACTGGTAACGTAATTGCCCCGGCCAACATAGTGCTAGGGGCAGGCACAGCCCGCATCGCCGGCCAGGAAGGCGCTATCCTGCGGCAGGCCCTGCCCTGGACGGTGCTAACCGGCGTGCTGACCGGGCTAGCTACGATTTTGCTAAATATCCTATTCTAAGGAGGCAGGCATGCGACGCACCACGATTCTATCAATCGCCTTCGTGCTGTTACTTTTGGCCCTGCCACTGATCAGCCTGGGGACCATAAACGAGGTTGCCTGGATGTGGTGGCTGGGCCTCGGCCTGCTGGCAGTGGGCCTGCTGACTGCACCAGTTTTGCGCCTTGCCCACGCTGTGCGCGAGGCCCGTGACGAACCAGACGTGGGTGAAGAACCCACCTGAGGAGAGCCAGGTTTCAAACTCGGCGCACGATCAACCGGGTGAATCAAAAAGGAGGGAACTTATGAGCACCTATCCATTCCTCACCGGGCGTCCGGTGACCATGGGCACGCGCCACATGGCAACCAGCTCCCACTATCTGGCCAGCCAGGCCGGGTATGAAATGTTAGAAGCTGGCGGTTCGGCCGCCGATGCCGTTATCGCCATTAACGCCGTGCTGGCAGTCGTCTACAACCATATGTCGGGGCTGGGCGGCGACTTCTTCTGCCAGGTGTGGGACCCCAAAGACGGACAGGTGCGGGCACTGAATGCCTCGGGCCGGGCCGGTGAGCGCGCCAACATCGAGTTTTACCGATCTAAGGGCCACGCAGACGCCATTCCTGCCCGCGGGCCGCTGGCCGCGCTGACGGTGCCAGGAGCCGTGGATGGCTGGTGGCAGCTGCACCAGCGGCACGGCCGCCTGGAATGGGCGCGCCTTTTCCAACCCGCCATTCGCTACGCCGAAGAGGGTTTCCCCCTCTCGCCCAAGTTCCATGCCTTCATCGCCCAATACATCGATACCCTGCGCCCTTATCAGGCTACCGCCGACCTCTACCTGCCAGGAGGAAGGCCGATTCAGGCTGGGGCAGTATTCCGCCAGCCAGACCTGGCCCGCTCTATCCGCCAGGTGGCAGAAGGTGGGCGCGATGCTTTTTATCAGGGTGAACTGGGCGCAGCCCTCGTCCGCGGCACGCAGAAGGCTGGCGGCTTGCTGACAGAAGCCGACCTCGCCGCCCACGTCTCCGACTGGGTGGAGCCGCTGCGCACCACCTACCGAGACTATGAAATCACCGAACTGCCACCCAACACGCAGGGTATTGCCACCCTAATGATTCTCAACCTGCTGGAAGGCTACGATCTAAAGAGCATGGGAGAGGGAACAGCCGACTACTATCACCTGATGGTAGAAGCTATCAAGCTGGCCTTTGCCGACCGTGACCGCTGGGTTACCGATCCAACCTTCCTGGATATTCCCTACGACCGGCTGCTCTCCAAAGGGTATGCCCGCCAGCGGAGCGCCGGCATTGATCTACAGCGCGCCGCCCCACAGGATCAGCTTTCCCACGGTGACTTTGGTGACACAGTCTATCTGTGCGCGGTGGATAGCGACGGCCTGGCCGTCTCTGCCATTCAGTCGGTCTATTACGAGTTTGGCTCGGCCTTCATGCCACCGGGTACGGGGATCCTTTTGCAAAACCGTGGCTCATTCTTTGCCCTCGACGAGGTCCATCACAACGCCCTGGCACCCAACAAGCGTACCTTCCACACCATCATCCCGGCCCTGGCGCTGCAAAACGGCCAGCCGGCGCTGGTGTTCGGCACGATGGGCGGCGAAGGCCAGCCGCAAACCCAGGCGGCCCTGGTCACCCGCATTTTCGACTTTGGCTACAACGTTCAGCAAGCCATTGAAGCGCCCCGCTGGCTGTTCGGCCGCACCTGGGGGCAGGAATCAAAAACCCTGAAGCTGGAAAGTGACATCCCCGGCGGTATTCTGGCCGAGCTCAGCCGCCGCGGGCATGACGTGGAAATCCTGCCGCACTGGTCACAGACGATGGGCCATGCCCAAGCGATCTGGATCGATCGCCAGGCAGGGGTACTGCACGGCGGCGCTGACCCGCGCGGTGAAGGCTACGCGCTCGGGCGCTAGTATCCATCCAAAAATTATTTCTTGTGTTTGTAGTTTGCGCAAGAAAGTCGCGCAAATACAAACACAATCGAATTTCGGATAGGTTCTAAGACATTCTAGAGCGATACAACGAGAAGATAAAATGCCAGTAAACCTCCTCACCTGGCTGGTGGCGCTGCTGCCGCTGGCCGCCATCCTCTACCTGCTGGTAGGCCGCAACTGGAAGGCGGCCACCGCCGCACCGTTGGGGTTTTTCCTGGCAGTGATTACTGCTGCCACCGTGTTCCAGGCTCCGGCGCGGCTCATCGCCTTGCAAACCGTCAAAGGCGTGTGGGACGCCCTCTTCATCCTCTATGTGATCGTCCCAGCCCTGCTGCTATACGAAGTCTCGAAAGAAGCCGGCGCATTTCAATCGATTCGCCGCGGAATCGAGTCGTACACGCCTAACGAACTGCTGCACGTACTGGCCATCGGCTGGGTATTTTCGAGCTTTTTGCAAGGCATCACCGGCTTTGGCGCCCCGGCAGCCGTCACCGCCCCGCTGCTGGTGGCTTTTGGTGTGCGTCCGTTCTGGGCGGTGGTCATTGCGCTCACAGGTCACACCTGGGCCAACACCTTCGGCACCCTGGCGGTCGCCTGGGAAGGCCTAACCGCGGTGACGGATATGCAAAACCCTTCCGCCACTGCCCTGACGACTGGGGTGATGCTGTTGTTTGCCAACCTGTTCGCCGGGTTGCTCATCGCCTGGATGTTCGGCCGCGGCCGCGCCCTGCGCGAGGCCATACCCGCCGTGGTGATCATTACTGCCATACATGGGGGCGGGCAGTTGCTGCTGGCGCCCATCGCGCCCACCCTGGCGAACTTCTTGCCCGTCACAGTAGCGCTCGGGACCATCTTCCTGCTGGCCCGCACGCCCTGGTATCGCAAAGATACCGGCGTGACCGAAAGCGAGGTAATGAAGCCCGGTGAACTCGACAATGATGATACCGACTGGAAGGCGCGCGCCGAGGAAGCCGTAGGTCACGAGGAAAAAGAAATGTCGTTGCTGACCGCTCTCGCCCCTTACCTGGTGCTCATTGGGCTGATTGTTGTCGCCTTGTTGATTGGCCCTCTCAACGAGTTACTGGGCAGCGTGCGGATTGGCTTCCCCTTCCCTGAGGTACAAACCGAAACCGGCTTCATTACACCTGGTACTGAAAGCTACCGCTCATTTGCCCCACTGACGCACCCAGGAACCTTCTTGCTGCTTTCAGCTCTGTTTGCCTTCCTGCTCTTTCGTGCCAAGGGCGAAATTCGCTCGGGTCGTATGGACGACATTTTGGTGGGCACGGTGCGCACTTCCATTCCCTCGGCTGTCGCCCTTTTCGCGCTCATCCCGCTGGCAAAGGTGATGGAAGGCTCTGGGCAGACACTAATACTGGCGCAGGGCATTGCAGCGGTAGCGCCCGGGCTGGTTTATGCCTTCCTGGCGCCGGTGGTAGGAGTGCTCGGCTCGTTCATGACCTCATCCAATCTCTCATCGAACATTTTATTTGGTCCGCTGCAAGAGAGCACCGCCGATGCGCTCAACATTTCGCAAGTGGCCGTATTGGCCGCCCAGACGGCCGGAGGGGCCATTGGCAATGCCATCGCACCCGGAATTGTGCTGCTTGGAGCGAGCGCCGTTGGCGTTAGTGACCGCATGGGCGAGATTATCCGCACCAATATGCGTTACGTGCTGGTTTCGCTGGTTTTGATCGGCATCCTGGCCGTGCTGGCAGCGATATTCACCTTTGGAGGGAGTTAATAAGATGGCCTGGATTCGTGAACGTGTCTGGCAAATGGGCCTGGGGGCGCTGCTGATACTCCTCGGCGCCCTGCTGGCGTACCAGTCTGCTGCGGGTGAGCCGGTCAACAGCCTGCTGATGTGGGTGGGCCTGGGCCTGATCTTCATTGGTCTGCTCGTTCCATTGGTGACACGCTTCATCGAAGCGGACCAGGAAAAACGAGGCGAACGCGGCGAATGCTAGCCGAGGGAAACGAATGGATACCCAACTACCTGTAACCCTGCTTACCTGGCTGGCGGCCTTCGTACCCATTTTGCTGCTGCTGGCGCTGCTGGTCTGGCGGCGCTGGTCCACATCGGCTGCCGCCCCGCTAGCGCTAATCATCGCCGTGGCCGTGGCGCTGCTGCTCTTTCGCACCCCGCTCGAAACGTTGGCGGCAGCCACCGGCAAGGGCATTTGGGACGCAATCTTCGTGCTGTACGTTATCTGGCCTGCGTTAATCCTCTATAACGTTTCGAATGAGGCCGGCGCATTCGACGCGATGCAGCGAGGGCTGCGACGCCTGATGCCTGACCGATTGTTGGTCGTGCTGGCCTTCTCCTGGGTGCTAGCACCCTTCATCCAGAGCATTGCCGGGTTTGGCACGCCGCTGGCCGTCACGACCCCGCTGCTTATTGGTCTCGGTGTAAAGCCGCTGTATTCCGTAATTCTGCCGATCATCGCCGCAGCCTGGGCAAATATGTTCGGCTCGCTGGGCGCTACATGGCTGGCTACCCAAACCGTCGTAGATATACCCAATCAGGCGCTGATGCTGCGTTACTCCACCATCCTGCTGTGGATCCCAAATCTTACTGGAGGGCTGGCAGTAGCCTGGTTTTACGGCAAAGGTTGGGCGCTGAAACGCGCCGGGCCGGCCATTATTGTCATTTCACTCATTCAAGGCGGGCTGCAGTACATTTTGGTACCGATTGTGCCGACCATTGGCCTATTCCTGGCCACGGCTGCCGCCCTGATCGGCCTGTTTTTCCTCAATCGCTGGAGTTACTACCGGCAGCAAGATGAGGACGAGCCGCAAGATATCTTCACCGAAGAAGGCATTCGGACCTTCCATGAGGAGAACCGCCGAGAGGCTGAAGAGCGCAACCGCGAAGCGCAGAGCACAGCCGTGCAGCGCGCCCGCGCCGGTGACTTCACTGCCGCCGGGCTGCGTGAGAAAGAAGGTATGTCACTTGTACTGGCCTTTACCCCCTACATCGTACTGGCGGTGCTGGCCGTGACGGCCCTCCTGATCCCGCCGGTTACCCGTGCCCTGGAGCAGTTCTCAGTAGGGCTGCCCTTCCCAGCGGTTTCCACCGGTTATGGTGTTCAACAGGCAGCCGAAGAAGCCTACGCTGCATTCACCCCGCTCACCCACCCGGGCACGCTCCTGTTAATCGCCTCGTTGGCCGGGTATCTGGTCTTCCGCAGCCGCGGCGCCTATGACGCCGAGGATACCCCTGGCTCCATCCTGGCCCGCGCGGCCAGAGATGCACTTCCGGCCACTACCGCCATCACCGCCTTGCTGATCATCTCGAAAGTGATGGACCACTCAGGTGAGATCACTGTTCTGGCGCTCGGCGTAGCGCAGATCGCCCCGCAAGTTGTCTACGTAGGATTAAGCAACTTTTTGGGGATTCTCGGCGCGCTGACTACGTCATCAAATACCGCCTCAAACGTGCTGTTTGCTCCGCTTCAGTTCACCGCCGCCGATGCCCAAGGGCTCTCACCGGACCTGATCCTCGCCGGACAGTCCGCCGGCGGAGCAATTGGTAATGCACTTGCCCCCGGAGACGCCCTGATGGGCGCCACTGTAGCCGGAATCCCGAATCAGTTGGGCGCCATCCTGGCGAAGGCGCTGCCGTGGGCGATCATCACCGGGCTGCTGGTCTCGGCAGCGATGCTTGTTATCTACTGGTTGGGAGCAGGGGGGTAACGTGAGCAAGAAACAGATCTATCTGCTGGCCAGCGTGCTGATCTTGATCTCGTTAGCGCTCATTGTTATCGGGCTGAGAAGCCAAACTGCCTTGGTATGGGGAGCGGGGTTCGTTGTAATCACCGCCGCCATGCTGCTGTCGCTTTCAACCCACTGGGTGAAATGAAACGGTGACGCCAAGTCTGCGCCCGCCTTAAAAATGAAAACCGGGAGTTTTGTCGCACGAAGTGCGACAAAACCCTGTGTCCTATATTGATACTTTGTTGTATCGATTTGTGTGACCAACGAAGTTGGTCACACAAATCGATCCAACAAAGTTCGAAAAGCTTTTTTAGAGATGCCTGTAGGGTGCGATTTACGTACCACGGTTAAATCGCGAGAAATACCCCTTTAAATTTCCTATTTTGACAGCTATCTTTTGCCGCTTGTTTTCATTACGCTAATGAAAACAACAGCAAAGGAGAAGCTATGTCCAATCGGGCCAACCAGGCAACAGCATATCCAAGTCCTGCCACCCTTGAGCCGTTGCGAACAAAGAAACGTCCCACCATGCGTGGATTCTACACGCGCCGGTTCCGGCGCAGCGAGATGAGCGACCTGGAAGGCGCTGCGTTCACCGGACTGCGTGAGGAAATTCAGCTCTTGCGCGTGCTTATCCGCCGGCTGATGGCCCCCACATCCCTGGATGATTCGCAAGATGAAGAAGCAGCATATCACCGCGTCCGTGCCTTGCACCTCTCACTCCGCACGCTGGCCCATCTCCTCCTGGTCGACCAGCAATTATCAGGCCGCCGGCAAACCGGCTCATTCGACAAAATCCCTTAGAACCTATCCGAATCTTGATTTGTGTTTGTTGTTTGTGCGAGGTAGTCGCACAAACAACAAACACAAAAAATAATTTCCGGATAGAAGATACCCTGAAAAAAATTCCCCCGCTCTTTCATCGTTCGTTGTACAATTATGTGGGGGGGGATAATAGGGTCAAGCTGCCTTTTACAACACCAAGGAGTGGGAGGGGTCGTATGGTCAAAATTAGCGCGTTTGCTGATGAAATCTCTGATAACCTGGACGTGCAGATTGAGAATTTAAAAGCCAATGGGGTTAGCTGTATTGAGCTTCGGGGGGTTTGGGGGCGCAATGTGATGACCCTGACAGAGGATGAGATTCGCGAGGTAAAGAAGCGCGCCAACGATAACGGCATCGGCTTCTCCGCGATCGGCTCTCCGCTGGGCAAGTTTCCTCTGGATGGCGACATCAACGAGCAGATTGATGGTGTAAAGCGTGCCGCCCATTACGCCCAGATCCTCGATGCGCCCTATATCCGCATGTTCTCTTTCTGGATTCCTGCCGGCGAAGACCCGGCCAATCACCGTAGCCAGGTGATCGATTGGTTGGGGAAGATGATCGCCGAAGCCGAGAAAACCGGCATTATCCTGGCGCACGAAAATGAGAAAGGCATTTATGGGGATACCGGCGAACGCTGTCTCGACTTATTTGCCACGCTGCGCTCAAAATCCTTCACCGGCATTTTTGATTTCGCCAACTTTGTGCAGTGCGAGCAGCGCCCCTATGAAGATTGCTGGCTGCGCCTGCGCCCGTACATCTCCTACTTCCACATTAAAGACGCGCTGATGGGCACTGGCAAAGTTGTACCAGCCGGGCAAGGGGATGGAGACGTTGAGAAGATCCTCAACGAGGCCTTCACCAACGGTTACGACAACTTCCTCACACTCGAGCCGCACCTGTCGGTCGCGGAAGCCAGTTTTGGGCGCACCACGCCAGACCTGTTCAAAACTGCGTCGGATGCGCTGTACGACATTCTGAATCGTGTTGGGGTTATTGAATAAACAACTTCGGTAGATACGGTGCGGGTGGATGCTCACCCGCACCTTTTCATAATGATAGAGGTAGCCGGTGAAAAGTCTGCGGGGAATTCTTAACCGACTGCAAAAGGCAATGATCTCATTGTGGCAAACCATTCGGCGGGTTTCAATCCCTGCCTGGATGCGTAATTACCGCGCCTGGATCTTCCAGGCCTATGTGTTCGTGGCGCTGGTTGCGTTCTCGCTCCTGGCTTTCGTCGCGGACGTAACCGAATATACCGAGACAGACCTGGAAATCACCCGTGCACTGCAAAGCGAACTACCATCCTGGGGGAACGGGCTGATGCAGGCCGTGAGCTGGCCGGGGTATGCGCCCCAGGTTATCTTCGTTATCGGCGCAGTGGTGATTCTGCTCGGCATCGCCGGGCTGCGCTGGGAACTGTTCTGCGCGGCATTGGCGGCTATGATCGAAGGCCTGCTCAACTACGTGGTTAAAGTCGCCGTGCGCCGTCCTCGCCCGCCCGAAGACCTGGTGGATGTGATGAATATCCTCAACAGTTACAGCTTTCCCAGCGGGCACGTCATGTTTTACACGGCATTTTTTGGCTTTCTGCTGTTCCTGGTATTCATCTTCGTTCGCGCGCGCTGGCAGCGCTATCTGCTGATGCTCCCGCTGGCGTTGATGATTGGGTTGGTAGGCGTCTCGCGCATGTACCTGGGCGAGCACTGGGCCAGCGATGTGCTTGCCGGGTATCTTTTGGGCAGTCTTGCGCTTAGCCTGGCAATCTATATCTACCGTTGGGGCAAAAAACGGATCTTCCCGCAGGATCCGTTGGACGCGCCGCCGGTGAAGCTGCCTTTGGAGGAAGAATCATGAGTAACAACGGCATCAGGCGAAACGGCATTGCACATCTCACGACCATTTTGCTCGGCCTGAAGCCCGAGATTCTCTCGCGGCGGCAGTTGGACCGCATCCAAGAGATTCAACCACACGCGCGCCTGGTCATCACTGCCGATCGCGATGAGATCGAGCCGATCATCGAAGAGATCGACATCGCCGCGGCACATTTCCCCATTCCGTGGATTCCGCGCGCCAAACGCCTGCGCTGGTTTCAGCAGTGGGGCGCGGGCACCGATTGGCTGCTGCGCCACCCAGAGATCGCCCAGATGGATTTCACGCTGACCAACGCTTCTGGCGTGCACAGCATCCCTATCAGCGAGCACATCCTCGCCTTCCTGCTGGCCTTTGCCCGGAAGCTTCCAAACGCCTTTCGCGCCCAGAGCGAAGGCCGTTGGGATCGTGATATGGGTGCTTTTGAGCTGGCCGGGAAAACCATGCTGCTGATAGGCGTGGGGGCGATTGGCAAACGGACGGCACAGATCGCCGACGCGCTCGGTATGAATGTGATTGGCATGCGGCGCAGCCACAATACCAGCATGCCCCCTGGCGTTCGCCACATGGTCCGGCCCGATGCGCTGCTGGATACGCTGCCAGAAGCAGATTTTGTCATCCTTACCCAGCCGCTAACGGAAGAGACCCGTAACATGATCGATGCCAAAGCGCTGGCCCGGATGAAGCCCTCTGCTTACTTAATCAACATTGGGCGCGGCGGAACCGTGGACGAGCCGGCACTGATCGAAGCGCTCGAACGTGGTAAAATCGCGGGCGCCGGGCTAGACGTGTTCGCAACCGAGCCCCTCCCGCCCGACTCGCCGTTGTGGAAGATGGACAACGTCATCATCACGGCCCATTATTCCGGCGAAACGCCGCACTATGATGAGCGAGCCATGGAAATTTTCATCGAGAACCTGGAACGCTATACACGCGGCGAGCCGCTGCGCAACCAGGTAGATAAGCAGCGAGGATACTGACCGGATGACGCTCCCCCTTCCCACAGAATTTCAGCGTACCATCACCGGTGCGTTTGGCACGGATGGCGAGCGCTGGCTGCAAGTCTTCCCTACGTTGCTTGAGCGGCTGGCAAAACAATGGTCGTTGGATCTGCTGCCGCCGTATAATCTATCCTACAACTATGTAACCCCCGCTGTCCGCGCGGATGGCACGCCGGTGGTGCTGAAAGTAGGCGTGCCCAACCGTGAGCTCATCAGTGAGATGACCGCCCTGCGCCATTATAACGGGCGCGGCATGGTACGGCTTCTGGAAGTGGACGAGGATGCCGGGGCGATGCTGCTGGAGCGGATCACGCCCGGCACGCCGCTGGCTGAAACCCTGGATGACGACGTGACTACGCGCATCGCTGCGGACGTGATCCGAAGGATCATCATCCCTGCGCCAACAGACCCAAAGGGCAAGCTGCTCTCCGCCGGGGGCTGGCTCAGCGGGCTCCAGCGGCTGCGCGCAGAATTTGGCGGCGGCACTGGGCCGTTCCCAACCCGTATGGTGGAGCAAGCAGAACGTGCCGCGCACGAAATACTGGAATCCTCTGGCCCGCCCATGCTGCTTCACGGTGATCTGCACCACTGGAATATCCTCACCGCAGAGCGCGACGGCTGGCTGGCGCTGGACCCCAAGGGCGTGGTAGGCGAAGCAGAGATGGAGATTTGCCAGTGGATGGTGAACCTATGGCCTGATAACGCAGACCATGCCGTGCTGCGCCGTCAGGCCGAACGCCGCCTCGCCATCTTCCACGAAATGCTCGGCTTTGATCTCCAGCGCATGCGCATGCACGCCCTGGTGCGCGGCCTGCTTTCTAACTGGTGGACGTACGAGGAATGCAAGCAGGCAGATGCCCGGGGAATCATTTTCGCCGAGGCGCTGCTGGATTAGGAGCGGTTGTTGGCCGAACCTGCTATTCGCCTGTACACCTTTGACGCAGGAACCGTCTTTACCCGTGGCGTGCGCTTTCTCACGCCCGACGGGCAAGAACAGGTGCGCGATCTTGCCGACCCCAACCACTGCTACCTGATCCAGCACCCGCGCGGCCTGCTGATGTGGGACGCCGGGCTGCCCGATTTTATCGCCGCGCTGCCCGAGCACACCCTGCGCCGTGGCTCACGCTTTCGGTTCGTACTCCCGCGCACACTCGCCAGCCAGTTAGGCCAGGCAGGCTTTACGCCCGAACAGGTAGATTTTCTCGCCCTATCACACATGCAGATCGACCATGCCGGGAATGCCGCCCTCTTCACCCATGCCCGCACGCTGGTACAGGAAGCAGAGTTTGCCATCGCCTTTGGCCCCGATGCTGCAAAGTGGGGCTACTACCCGCGCGACTTTGCGATGCTGGCAGGGCGCAGCCACACCCTGCTCAGCGGCGACTATGACGTATTCGGAGACGGCAGCGTAGTAATTCTTTCAGCGCCGGGGCATACGCCGGGGCATCAGGTGCTGCTGGTGCGGCTGGCGAGCGGCCCCGTGCTGCTCTCCGGTGACCTGTACTACGCATCCGGCGACCCGGGCGCCCACTGGATGCCTGCCTGGAACTTCGACCGCGCGGAAACCGAGCGCACCATGCAGCGCCTGAACGCAATCGCTGCCGAAACCGGCGCCCGATGGATCATCAATCACGATCCCAGTCCAGCTCCGCCTGTGGTGCTCTCGCCACAGTGGATCGCATAGCGCATGGGGTAAGAAATCCCCAAAAATGCTGGAAAAATGGGATAAAAAACAAAAAAACACCCTATAATAAAGGTGGCAATCGCAGCCATTCGGGTTTCCCGTTCAACGTTCAATGATAGGGGTTCATATGTCATCCAAGGGGGGCGTCAAACAAGTCCTGATAGGGTGTGCTTTTATGCTTGCCGGCGGGCTGCTGGTGATCTGCCTGGGATTGGCCTGGTTTGGTTACACGCTTTATCAAAATGACGGTCTGGCGGACATGCCATCCGGGGCCATCCGCGTTGGCGAAAAAGCGCCGGACTTCACGCTGGTCGATAATTCTGGCAGCGAGCACCGGCTTAGCAGCTATGCGGGCAAAGTGGTGCTGCTCAATTTTTGGACAACATGGTGCGGCCCTTGCGAAGCAGAAATGCCAGACATCGAGCGGGTCTCCGCCCGCTACACCAAAGACGTTGTGACGCTGGCGGTGAACTGTGAGGGCAGCGCCGCCCAGGTTGCAGCCTATGCAAAGAAGCACAGCCTTACCTTCCCCCTCCTGCTCGATCACGATGGAACAGTTTCCGAAACGTACTTCGTCCGTGCCTTCCCTACATCCGTCATCGTCGATCGGCAGGGAATTATCCGCGAGATTCGTGTTGGTTCACTGGATGAGGAGCAGTTTGTAGGTATGCTTACTGAGGCAATCGCCGCCGCCCCACGCGAGAACCCAACCCCGACCGCCGCCCCCACTGCTACGCCTGCCGCAAAAGCAGTAGTGGTGCTTGAGGGCTGTGTTACTACCGCAACGCTGAACGTGCGCGAAGGCCCAGGCAAAGAGTTCAAGGTCTATCGCGGGCTCTCGCGGGGTGAATGCGAGCATTTCGACGCCCGCAGCGGCGACACCGGCTGGCTGCGGCTGGCAGATCTCAAGACGAATACTGCCGGGCGGCTGTGGGTCTCGGCGCAATTTATCGATCTGAAAGGCAGCGCCGGTGATTTGCCGGTTGAATAAACCTATGACGCGATCCACGATGCCCTGTTTGCTCTTGCTGGTAATCGCCCTCGCGCTCAGTGCGTGCGGCGGTGACCCGGCGGCCAAAGGTCCGCCTGCCGCTCCAGATTTCACCCTCAGCACACCGCGCGGGGGAACACTATCGCTCAACCAATACAAGGGCCAGCCGATAGTGCTCAACTTTTTCACCACCTGGTGCGGGCCCTGCAGAAACGAGATGCCCGGCATCCAGAAGACCTACCGAAAGTATGCCGACCAGGGGCTGGTGGTGATCGGCGTGAACATAGAAGAAACCACTGCCGAAGTAACCAGTTTTGTGAAGGAGTACAGTCTCACCTTCCCCGTAGTAATGGATTTAGACGGGAAGATCGCCAATCGCTACCAGGTCAACAGCTATCCGCGCACCGTCTTTATTCACCCAAATGGCACCATCTACCAGACTGTGCGGGGTTCGATGAGCGAAAAAGAGTTCGCCGGGTACGTTGATTCGCTCATGGCGCTACCCCGCCAACCGGGCGACTCTGCGACGCAAGGGCACGTGATCGAAGGTTGCGTGGCGATCAAAAAGGCCTACGTGCGCACCTCGCCGAGCAAAAATGCTAATGCGCCGTTCACCTACACACGCGATACCTGCGTGGCGTTCGATGCCCGGTCACCTGATGGAAAGTGGCTGCGCCTATCGGACCAAAGGACCTACCAGGGCAGCCGCTTATGGGCCTCCGCGGGCAGCATCGACCTCAAAGGCGATTTCGACAGCCTGCCGGTGGCAGAGTGAGGTAGGTAGAGGTTGTACCCTAGACGCTCCCCACAAGCTGTAAAGCGCCTGGTCTGCTTCCTGATAGCAGCCCTGCTTCTGACTGCAACAAGTTCAGCGTGCGCCCCCGAAAGAACCAACGGGCAGCCAACCCCGCTGGCGGTGGGTGAAGAAGCCCCCGACTTCTCTCTGGTGACGGTAAACGGCGAAGTTTACCGCCTGGAGCAGTTCCGCGGGCAGCCGGTGATCGTTTACTTCTGGACCACCTGGTGCCAGACCTGCCGCGAAGAAATGTCTACGCTGGCGGAACGCTACCGGCAGAACAAATTGCGCGGCCCGATGGTGCTGGCGATCAACAGCGAGGAAAAGGCCGGCCTTGTGGCAGAATTTTCCAAAAAAGCCGATTTCCCCTACCCGCTGCTGGTAGATATCGATGGGCGCGTAGGCGATTTATTCGGCATGGAAACCATCCCGACGACCTACTTGATCGATGCAAACGGCCTTGTGCAGCAGGTACATGCCGGAACAATGAACAGGAATACAATCGACGCGCTGATGGCTGCGCGGGCGAATCTACAGACGCCTGCGCCGGAGACCCCCACAGTATCCCCCGAACCGACCCTCAGCCCCACCGCAACAAACATCCCCAGCCTGACCGCCTGCGTGACGGCAGGCGTGCTAAACGTGCGCAGCGGACCTTCTACTACCTCGCCGGTCATTGACGGCATGGGCAAAGGCGAATGCGCCGAAGTAGATGCTCGCTCTACCGACGGTGAGTGGCTGCGGTTTAAGGACCATATCGCGGGAGCGCGCGGATGGGCGGCGGCAAAGTTCCTCGCACTGGACGGCCCCCTAGATGGCCTGCGAATCGCTGAGTGATTCTGCTGTACGCCAGTCGATATCTGCTGCGCCCGCGAACCGCGTTCGCATAACCTCAATCGCCGCGGGGTTGTTATCCACCAGGATGAACCGCCGGTCCAGCTTCAAGCATGCCGCGCCTACTGTGCCCGACCCGGCAAAGAAGTCCATCACCACATCACCAGGGTTCGAAGAGGCTTTGATGATGCGATTGATGATCGCCAGCGGCTTCTGGGTGGGGTAGCCGGTCTTCTCTTTGCCGCCGGTTGCCACGATAGTCTGCCACCACACGTCTGTGGGGGTTTTGCCCCGCGCGGCCTTCTCCGGCCCAACCAGGGATGGCGCCATGTAGGGGATACGGTCGAGCGAGTCGTAGTTAAAGGTATAGCAGCGCGGATCTTTCGCGTACCAGAAGATGTTGTCGTGCTTGGGCGGCCACTTTTTGCGCGTCCGCGCGCCGTAGTCATATGCCCATATGATCTCGTTCAGAAACGAATCGCGCCCGAAGATCATGTCCAGCAGGATCTTGCAGTAATGCGACTCGCGGTAATCGATGTGGAAGTACAGCGACCCATTGGGTTTGAGTACCCGGCGCGCCTCCACCAAGCGCGGCTCCAGGAACGCCAGGTAATCGTCGAACAGATCCGCATACGACTTCTGCCCGATCTTCACCGTCTCATAGCGCCGCCCGCCAAAGCCGGTCCGGTCGCCGGTTCCGTCCTCAGAACGCACTGTGCGAATCTGAGTCCGCGCCTGGGCCTTGCCCGTATTAAATGGCGGATCAATGTAGATGAGGTCGACGCTATCCGCAGGGAGTGATTGGAGAACATGCAGGTTGTCAGCGAAGTAGATGGTGTTGGGCATGGATGTATTTTATAGGGTTATGCCCATGTGATCAATGATTCACTGGCTCCAATCATCCAATCTGTTCCACAATATGCCTATCGATCCGTCACCCTCTGGTAAAGCACGTAATTACTGAACTCCCTTACGAGTTGAAAATCACCAGATTGGATGAAAGGATCATATAGACCCCATAGGTTACCAATTGGCCCCACAATCAGGTAATCAGGGTTGGATTCGAAGGGACTATAGGTTATCGAAATGTCCTCTTCTAAAAATTCTCTTCTATTGAGTTGAACCTGGAGTTGGTTGGGGGGGTAATGGTAGGTTCGTTTTAGAAAGAAGAAAAGCTCACTTTCATAGGTCTCGATGCGTGCGTCTGGATCCGTGTTCCTGTTGACATAAACTGCTACTTGTTGTGCGAGCGGGTCTTTACTATGCAAGAGGCCCCTCAAGGTTAGCGCTTCAAAAAAAAGGCTCTGAAGAACCAACCAAACCACTAACAGCAAATTCGGTATAAGAACCTTTTTGGGTCCAACCAGGCTCAAGGCTTCTTTCAAATTTAGGAAAGATACCTGGTTAATGGAATCGACCAAAAATTTTCCAGCAAACAGGGCCGTAAGGATAAAAACGGGCTGATAGTAACGATCCCAGCCAAGTGATCCCAAAACGAACCAGGCGAACCAGCTCAATGCCAGAGAAAACAAAGATATTTCAAGCCAATCCTCATAAAGGATATCCTTTCGTTTATAGGCGAAACTTCTTATTCTGGGGAATACATATGCTAAACCAAAAATTGAGGAGAGGCAGAATAATGGAAGCTGGCCAAGTACGTGGAGACGTATTTTTGGATTAAAGGTCCAACCTGCGAGAGCATACAATCCCTGCATCGGGGGACCGTTGGTCGGAAAATTTGAATACAAGCTCTGTTCCACCATTTGAAAAAGACCCAAAAAAAGAACTGTTCCTAACACGGATGCAATGGTGACAAATAAAACCGGCAGTTGTTTTCGAAAATAGGAGAAAAACATCACTATGAAGACGGAGAATAGCCAGAAAGGTAGTGTTTGTCGTTTGGTAAGAATAGCTAATCCCCAAAATAGACCCGCCAGCACTATAGAGGTTTTTGAACCTTTTAATGCAGATCCCCAGAACCAATAACCCGCAAGCAAATAAAACAGCATCGGTATCTCGCCGATTGTTTGCCTTCCAAAAATAAGAGGGTTATACATTGCTGCGGGAGCCAAAAATAATACGGTGCATAAAGTCATCCACGCCGATTGTCTACCATAAAGCTGACGAGATAGTTTGAATAGCATCACCAAACAACCAATTGTTAGAAAAATCATTGGTAGGCGTGCTGCTTTGATACCAAAGCCAAGGATCCGAAGACTTATGCCAACCAAAAAAGTTACGCTGAATGGCTGTGCCATAGATGCCCCGGATACCCATTCATCCCCTTGGCGTAGTGCATATTTTCCGTGTTCGGCCCAGTTCTTCGCAACAGATAATGTCCATCCCTCATCAAACCAGGGCTGAGGGATTGTCTGCAAATGAAAGAAGGCCATTACGACAAAAACCACGCATGCCATCATCAACAGGTATAGGTTTTCTTTTTCAAAATATCGTAAGAGAGGGATCGTTTTATTCATCATCAAGGAAATAAGGGGATATGTGAAATACAGGATTCTGGCTTCACGGTTTTCGCAATGTGGCTATTCACTCTCTTCAATCCTGATATCAAGAATCCGGAACCTTTCATAGTCTCTGATTTTTCGAATGTGCAAAATAAATGCATCTTCATCAATAGCCACTCGCTTGCTCGCAACGGCAGGGTCGAAGAACTCACAGGCATACGAGTAACATAAAAACCGGAAGCTATCCTGGTTTTGCTCGTTCAGCACCCTGGTAAACAATGCCAGTTCATACTCTTCGGGTATCAGCAGAAAATTTACCTCCCGGCTGACCGCTGGCTGATATAACTGCGTGAGATAGGCGTTCGAAACGCCAATGGCTCCGGTCTTTACAGAACGTAAATCCTCAACCATTTCTTTTATCGGAGCGGTGTTTGAAATCAGAAATTCTCGCCCTCGAATTGGGTTTTGATAGATCCCGACAACCGCGAGAATAATGACTATTCCCATTATTATCAAGCGGAACCAGGTTTTCGAGGCAATTGGACTTTTCAAAAGAAAATCCATTTGTCGTGTAAATAGCAGAACGATAACGGGTACCAGCATGAGCAAAAAACGCGGCCCCCATTGTTTCCCACCTGCACTTTCTGGAACCAAAACCGCCACCCCAAGGATAAATGCTAAACTGAAAACAACCCAAAGAATCCAATCGGGTTGGTGTTTTATGGATCTACGCCAGAGCAAGGTTATCAATGGGAGCCCAAACGTGAACAGAGAAATGGGTGTAGCAAGGAAAAATGAATACCGCCCAACCGTCATGGCCTGAAGATTATCAATGAATGTAAAAACACGTTCACGTAAAGGTTGGTGCTCCAAAACCTGTATTGCATGTACACCAAACACATTTTTGTAAATCAGCCAGTTGATAAAACCATATAGAAGAAGTGTTATGAGGCTTGCCGCAATAAAGACAAGGCCAGTTTTGCCGATATAGTCTGGCATTCTTCCAATATTTATCCTTTGAAGAACATCCAGACGCCAAACAGCTTTCATAAACGAAAATAAAGAGATGACACCGAGAAAAAGAACTACGAAGATTTGCTCCGGCCGAAACCAAACCGCGAGGCCGGTTAAAATTCCGGCCCACAAAGCAGCCCAAATATTGAGCTTTGCTGATCCGTTCTTAGGAAAGATCAAGCCAATTCCGCCAAAAGCCAAACAAACAGATAGGGTATGTTCCCAGTACGTGGCACTATATAGCGAAAGATGTGATGCGAAAATGAGAAAAAACAGCCCGATGACGATAGCAGCCAAAGATACGTCGATTTTTTTCAATACCCAGTAGAAAATCAGCCAGGTTACGATCGTTGCTGCCCAGGGAACGACATAAAGCCCATAATAACCCCACAAAGCATAGAATGGTGCAGTAACCAGCGGGAATGGAATTGGGTATTGGCTATAATACTTGTCCTCGATAGGATATACAAACGGTCTATCGTAAGGGTATAAACCAACTTTCCATAAATCGACAACCCAGGGTGGATCTGGGAGGTTTAGATCAAACGCCTGGTAGCCATCTGCCAGGTTTTGCGTGATCAAGGCCTTTAAACCAGAGTCTCCGCTAAAGAAAACGCCATCTGCCAAAAGTAACTGCAGGCTCAACAAATAACTTATCCCTGCAATAAAAATCAACATAATCCAACTGTTTGGATTGCGAAATGATACGTTTCTCATGGTTCTATCTGACTTAGCCTCTAAAGAGATAACATTTCAGCAAAGAAATACTACCGGATCACAACAGCGATCTAGCAAATAGCATAATTCGACCGGGTGTGTTTCAGTTTGTTGGTGTTTTTGGGGAGGGCGACGACTGTAACCACGCCAA
>JAEYTI010000020.1 GCA_023434145.1 Chloroflexota bacterium
CAAAAATTTGGCGGGTTGGGGGGGGTTGGGCGCCCCACACCCCCCCACAACCTGACAAACCCACACCCTCTTTGAATAGTTGTACAACTATTCTGTGTACGAAGTGATACAATCTCCTCTGCCATGATCACCATAACCACCGCTTCCCCTGCTCTTGCGCGCCGAACCTGGCTACCATACCTTATCATCCCGCTTACGCTCATCGCGCTGACCTTGCTCTTCCTCTTCCCCGCCGCATGGGAATTTCCGATGGATGACACCTACATCCATTTTGTCTATGCGCAGAACCTGGCCGAGACCGGGCGGATTGCGTTCAACAGCGCGGAGGAAGTCGGCGTAGGCTCCACATCCCTCACCTGGGTGGCGCTGCTGGCGAGCGCGTACCGGCTGGGCGTGCCCTTCCAAGTTTCCGCCAAGCTGTTCGGCCTGCTCTCGCTGATTGCCGTCGGGCTGCTGCTCTACCGCCTGTCTCTGCCCCACCTGGGTGAGCGAATGGCGCTGGCCTTTGCCCTGCTCGTCTCTGCCTCAGGCCACTTTCTGTGGTTCTCCCTCAGCGGCATGGAGACGACGCTGTTCCTGGCGCTGGGGCTGCTGGCCCTGCTGCTCTATGGCGAGCAGCGCTGGACCTGGTTGGGCGTGGTCCTTGGCCTGCTGGCGCTCACCCGCCCAGATGGATTGGCCCTGGCGGCTGCCGTTGGGCTCATAGCGCTCTGGCAGTACCGTAAGAAGTTCCTACTACGTGGGCCTGGCGTGTGGAATGGTCTGAGGGGTCCCTTGCTGGCTGGGATGATCTGCCTGTTAGTGTGCGGACCCTGGTTCGGCTACCTGCTGGCGCGGACGGGGCACATATTGCCCACCAGCGCGGTCGGCAAGCAGACGAGCAGCCTGCTCGCCATACAGCTCATCGTCAGCCGCAGCCCCGAGCTGGCCTTCCTTGCCGAGGTCCCAGCGCTGGTCTACGCCGGAACGTGGGCGATGTATCTGTTGATGTTTGTGCTGGGTGGCATGGCGCTGCCGGGGCCGGGCCTGCCGGTGGGCGCAGAGGTGGGCAACGCGGCCTATACCGTCTCGTACCTGGGCATGCTCGCCTGGGCGGCAATCGTCGCGCCGCTGCTGATTCAATTTATCCGCGGCTTGCCCGAGCGATTCAGGCGGCTGAATCCCGGTTCGTCCATGCTCTTGTTCGCCGCGTGGCTGCTGCTGCACAACCTGGTGTACGCGTTCTTTCTGCCAATCCCCGGCACCGCCAGCCGCTACGGCACGATCAACCACGTGGCGCTGTGGCTGATGCTGCTGCTCGGCTTGCGATGGTTAAAAGCCAATCACAGAGTCAAAACCGCCCTTGTCGTGGGGCTCGTGCTTCTGGCCGCTGCCAACACCCTGTACTGGAACGGCGTGTATGATGCCAACCTGGAACACATGCACAACGTCCGCATCCGTGCGGCAGCGTATGTGAAGAACACCCTTCCTGCGGATTCTCGCGTGGCTGCCTTTGACGTGGGCGCGATCCGCTACTACACCGGGAGGCCCATCCTCGACCTGGGCGGGCTGATCGACCCGGAATTGGGCGACGTGTACCGCGAGGAAGGCCGCCTGGATGGCTATATTGCCGACCGGAGCGTGCAGTACATCGTACTGCCGGGGCGCGCTGGAGCATACCAGGATGGCTGGTTCGACTTCGCCCACGGCATGGGATTGACCGACTCTTCCCGCTTCACCATCGAGCAGATTGCTGTGTTCGAGATCGACCACGAGCGATGGCTGCTCGGCTACCTTCCGACGAATAACTATCAAGCTACGGTGACGGTCTATCGTTTGATTCCGTAAGTTTTTGGTGAATGGCTTCGCTGTTCGCCAAAAACTTACGTTAAATCTGTCCCCGGCGCGATCCACGCACTCGGATCGCGTACCAGTGAAAGGATCGCCTCCGTCGTGCCCGGTCCCACATCAAACCAGTGGATGTTCGGGTCGTTCTGGCTGAACCACGCGCCCTGATGCCGTACGTAACGGCGCGTGTTGCGCTTCATCAGCGTCACCGCCTCTTCTAGCGACATCTCCCCGCGCAGATAGGCGACCACCTCGCGGTAGCCTATGGCGCTCATGGTGGGCAGGTTGGGCGCGTAGCCCTTCTCTAACAGTGCCCGCACCTCCTCTACAAATCCCGCGGCAAACATCGACTCGATCCGCTGATCCACCCGCTCGTACAGCTCAGGGCGCGGGCGGCGCAGGCCCACCATCAGCAGCGAATAAGGTGATGTGGCCTTTCCGCGCTGTTCGGAGAAAGGGCGCCCTGTACGCAGCGTTACCTCTAGCGCGCGGATCGTGCGGCGCATGTTGCGCGCGTCGATAAAGCCCGCCGCGGCAGGGTCGATCGCCGCCAGCCGCCGGTGCAAGCCGTCCGCGCCCACCTCGGCAGCCCAGCGCTCCAACGCATCGCGCAGGCGGTGGTCCGGCTCCTGCTCGGGCAGCTCCCAGCCGTGGATCACAGCATGCACGTACTGTCCCGTTCCGCCTACCAGCAGCGGCAGCCGGCCGCGCGCGTGAATCTCCTGCACTGTTTCGCGCGCAGCGTTCTGGAAACGTGCCAGGCTCCACACTTCATCCGGCTCAGAGAGGTCAATCAGATGATGCGGAGCGCGAGCCTGCTCCTCGGGCGTGGGCTTGGCGGTGCCAATATCCATGCCATGGTAAAACAAGCGCGAGTCGGCAGAAACGATTTCCGCGCCCAGCCGCTCGGCGAGCTGCAAGGAAATTTCCGTCTTGCCCACCGCCGTTGGCCCAACGATCACCAGCAGCGGTGATGGCACAGATGCGGGCGCGCTATGCGCCGATATTTTCAAAGTGTTCGATTCCGACACGGTCAGGCTCCTCCCCTGGGCGGCCTTCAATCGCGATCACGTCGATGCGCCAGCCAGGCGCGTCAAGCTCGGGGTGCTCTTGCAAATATGCCTCTGCCGAAGAGATCAGGTGGCCCAGCTTGCGCGAGTCAACCGCCTCTTCCGGGTAGCCAAAGCTGCGGTTGGTGCGCGTCTTTACCTCTACAAACACCAGCACACCATCCGGCGCGCGGGCAAGCAGGTCGATCTCACCGTAGCGCGTGCGCGCATTGCGGCTCAAAATGGCATACCCATGCTTGCTCAGATATTCCGCGGCAGTCGTTTCACCCCACCGCCCTATCCGCTGCCGGTGTGTATCACGCAATCCTATACTCCTTGCTTTACAATTCTTTGAATCGTGCTAAACTATCCACAATCTGGCGCTTTGGGAACTACTGTGGATGTAGGGGGAGGTCGTGCTGCAACCTCCCCCTACATCCACAGCTAAACCCAGAGTCCCTACAATCTGAGGGGTCAACAAGATTGAATACGCCGTATTTTTGCAACCACGACAAGAATTTTACCTTACCTGTGGGTTTTGTGTGTCCACACCAGTCGGAGGGATTATGCCCACCGCAGAAGTGATCGCCATCGGCACCGAGCTGCTGCTCGGCGAAACGCAGGATACCAACACCCGCTACCTCGCGCGGACGCTGCGCGACCTGGGCGTGAACGTCTACCGCGCCACGCTGGTTGGCGATAATGCCGAGCGCATTGCCCTGGTGATCCGCGAGGCGATGCAGCGGGCGCAGATCGTTATCACCACCGGCGGGCTGGGGCCAACCGTGGATGACCCCACCCGCGCCGCGGTCGCGCTGGCGCTGGACGTGGAGACCGAATTCCGCCCCGAGCTGTGGGAGCAGATCCAGGCCCGCTTCCAGCGCTACGGGCGCGCGCCTTCCGAGAACAACCGCCGCCAGGCATGGATTCCGCAGGGCGCATTCCCAGTGGAGAACCCGGTCGGCACGGCCCCAGCCTTCATCTGCGAGACGGCCAACTCCTGCGTCATTGCGCTGCCGGGCGTGCCGCGCGAGATGGAGCACCTGACCGTCAACCGCGTGATCCCTTACCTGCGCGAGCGCTTCCAGCTCACCGGCACGATCAAGGCGCGCGTGCTGCACGTGGCGGGCGTGGGCGAGTCGATCGTGGACGAGTGGATCGGCGAGCTTGAAGTGAACCCGAACCCCACTGTGGGCTTGCTAGCGCACCCTGGGCAGGTGGATATCCGCATCACGGCCAAGGCCGAATCGGAGGCGGAAGCGGACCAGTTAATCGCCGCGATGGAAGGGTTGGTGCGCGAGCGAGTGAAAGAGGGGCTGTTCGGCGTGGACCGCGATACGCTGGAAGGCACGCTGCTGCAAGCCCTGCGCGATCGCGGCTGGGAGCTGGCCCTGGTGGAAAGCGGGCTAAATGGCACGCTGAGCAGCAGGCTGGAGCAGGCCCACATCCCCAGCGAGGGCATCAGCATCCTGGCGGAACCCTGCGCGGTGGAGGAACTGCAAACGCAGCTTGCAATGTGCATGCAGCGCCGTGCGGCGCACGCCGGGCTGGGGCTCAGCCTGACACACAACCCAGACAAAGCTGTGCTGACTCTGGTGACTGCCACGCCGGAGAATTTTCGCATTCACCATCGTTCTTATGGCGGTGAGCGCGCGCTCGCCGGGCCATGGGCAGTAAACACCGGCCTGGAAATCCTGCGCCGGCAAATTATGGAGGAATGAAAATGGAACAGGCTTACGCGGGAAACGGGGTAAACGGTGGGAATGGCACCTCCACAGTCGATTTGCTGCTGACCAATGCCTACGTACTGACAATGGATAAGCAAATGCGCCTGTACGAGCAGGGCGCGGTGGCGGTGAAAGGCGACAGCATTGTGGCGGTTGGGCCAGAGAGCGAAATCACCAGCCAGTACACCGCCGCCGAGAAGATCGACTGCGGCGGCAAGGTGTTGATGCCTGGCCTGGTCAACGCGCACACGCACGTACCCATGACCCTTCTGCGCGGGCTTGCCGACGACCTGCGGCTGGACGTTTGGCTGATGGGTTACATGATGCCAGTAGAGCGCGAGTTCGTCTCACCTGATTTTGTGCGCCTGGGCACGCTGCTGGCCTGCGCCGAGATGATTCGCTCGGGCATCACCAGCTTTGCCGATATGTACTACTTTGAGGAAGATATCGCCAAGGCGACTGCCGAAGCCGGAATGCGCGGCCTGTGCGCCCAAACGGTGCTCAAGTTCCCTACCCCGGACGCACAGTCCTATGAAGAATCGCTGGCCGCCGCGCGTGATTTCATCCAGCGCTGGAAGGGTCACCCGCTGATTATCCCATCTGTCGCGCCGCACGCGCCCTACACCTGCACAGAGGATATTCTGCGCGCCACCGCCGAACTGGCCGTAGAGTTCGACGTGCCGCTGCATACCCATCTCTCGGAAACGGCGCTGGAAGTGGAAAACATGCGCCGCGAGCAGGGCATGCCGGTGATCCCGTACGTCAAAAAGCAGGGTCTGCTAGAAGCCAAAGTGCTGGCGGCCCACTGCGTCCACATCGACGAAGGCGAAATGCGCACCCTGCTGCACGCGAAGGCAGGTGTTTCGCACAACCCCTCCTCCAACCTCAAGCTGGCATCGGGTATTGCCCCAGCAAAGCGCATGATCGAGCTGGGCCTGAACGTTGGCATTGGCACCGATGGCCCAGCTTCGAACAACGACCTGGATATGTTTGAGGAAGTGCGCCTGGCGGCCTTCCTCGCCAAAGGCTCTTCTGGCGACCCCACTGCCCTGCCCGCGCAGACGGCCCTGCTGATGGGTACCCGGCTGGGCGCGCAGGCCATGCACATCGGCGATATCACCGGCTCGCTGGAGGTGGGTAAGCGCGCTGATCTGATTCTGGTGGACACCTCACCGCTCCACAATGCGCCCTACTTCACGCACGATCGCAACGGCAAGTACGCCCAGATCGTGTATGCGGGGAAGGCCACCGACGTGACGGACGTGATGATCAACGGTAAGTGGGTGATGCGCGGCCGCGAGCTGCTGACGCTTGACGAGGCAGCCCTGGTGCGCGCCGGGCAGGACTACGCCCGCAAGATCGACACCTTCCTGATGGCCCGCGAGCAGTCGCTTCTCTCTAAACTGATCGCCGTTGGCGGCGCGATGGAGCAGGAGAGCTTCGAGGTGCAGACCAAAGTTCGCATCGTTGATCCGCAGCCCGTGTTAGACAAGCTGCAAACGGCCCCCGAGATCGAGATTATCCGAAAGCGCCACTACCGCGAGTACGACACCTACTTCTCCTTCGCCGACCCTGACCAGGGCTATCTGCGCTATCGCGAGGATCACTTTATTGATGATAAGGGGAATATCTCACAGGTGCGCACGCGATTAACCCTCATCGGTGCGCCGGAGTTCAACTATGCGCAGAAGGTACTGCTCTCGCGCAGCCGTTACTACGCACCCGCTACGCAAGGTCTGCGATTCTATCGCGAGTATTTCAAGCCCACCACGGAGAACGAAGTTGAGAAAGACCGCCTGCGCTACCTCGTTAAGTACAAGGATACCGAGTTCTTTATCAACGTTGACAACATCCACAACCCGGCGCTTGGCCGTTTTGTAGAAGTAAAGAGCAGCACCTGGAGTCGCAAAGACGCAAACCGCAAGGCCGCGCTCGCCAACGAGCTGATCCAATTCCTGGCCGCTTCGACCGAGGAAAGTACGTCAACCGATTACATTGAAATGGTAAAATCGGTGTAAGCTTAACGAAGCAGTAACTACTCAGCCGGTTAGGTTTTTGTGTGTTTTGTGAGACACACAACACACAAAAACCCGCTAAGGTAGAGCAGTTACAAGAAGGAAACCCCTGGCGGGTACGGCGCAGCGGGTGTTCCATATCCGCAAGATTGAAACCAGGAGTAGCGCAGCCGTGGCGAAGAAACAGGAACCCTCCCCAAAGACGATGCGTGTTTTGTTCGTAGCCGCCGAGGCGGACCCGATCATTAAGGTCGGCGGGCTGGGTGATGTGACCGGCACGCTGCCCCGCGAAATTCGCGCTCTGGATCCGTCGCAGACTTCCGGTTACCGGATGGATGTGCGCCTCGCCATACCCTTCCATTCCGCCATCCGCAAGCGCATGCCAGACCTGGAACCGGTGGCGGCGTTCGACGTTCCACATCCCAACGGCCCTATCCCGGCGCGGGCGTTTCTCACCCAGGTCGGTGAGCTGCCCGTCTATATGATTGATGGCGCACCCATTCCGAAGGATGCCCCTGTATACAGTCTAGACACGCGCGAAGATGGCGAAAAGTTCACCTTCTTCTCTCTGGCGGTGCTGGAGTTGGCCCGCGCGCTCGACTGGCAGCCGGATATCCTGCATGCTAATGACTGGCACACCGCGCTAGCAGTGTATACCTTGTGGCAGCGCCGGACGCAGGGAAATGACCCATTCTTTGCCAACACCCGCACGATGCTCTCGGTGCATAACCTGCCCTTTATGGGCGCGGGCACCGACGAAGCAATGGAGGATTTTGGCATCCCTCCGCTGCAAGATGATCGCCTGCCAACCTGGGGCGGTTACCAGCCACTACCCATGGGCCTTGCCACAGCCGATTTTCTCACCACCGTCTCGCCCACCTATGCCCGCGAGATCCTTACGCCCGCATTTGGCTGCGGGCTGGAAGGTTTTTTGCAGAGCCGGTCCGATACGATTGCCGGTATCCTCAACGGGCTGGACGAGAATGCCTGGGACCCCACTACCGACAAGGCGCTGGCAACCAATTTTGGCCCAGGCACGCTGGACGACCGGCTTGCCAACAAACAGGCGCTCATCCGCGAGTTTGGGCTGCCCGCCAATCTCGACCTGCCGCTGCTGATCCTCATCACCCGCATGGATCGCCAAAAAGGCGTTGATCTGGCCCTTGAGGGGCTGCGGCAAGTGGCCGGAATCCCCTGGCAGGCGATCCTGTTGGGCAGCGGTGACCCCGGGCTCGAGTCGGCGGCCCGCCATCTGGAAGCAGAGTTTCCCTACCGCGTACGTACCATCACGCGCTTTGACGTAGCGCTGTCGCGGCGCATGTATGGCGGCGGCGATATGCTACTGATGCCCTCGCGCTACGAGCCATGCGGGCTCGCGCAGATGATCGCCATGCGCTATGGCTGCCTACCAGTGGCCCGTGCCACCGGCGGCCTGCGCGACACGGTGATCGATAAACCCACCCCGGCGGAAAGCACCGGGTTCCTGTTTGAAGAAGAAAGCCCCGAAGCCCTTGCGGCAGCCGTTCGTCGCGGTGTCGCAGCCTATACTGAGCCGAAAAACTGGCGCGCACGCCAGCTGACCGCCATGGCGCAGGATTACTCCTGGCAGCGTTCAGCCCTGGCGTATGGAAAGATTTATCAACAGTTGATCGAAACCAAAATCTGATCGCAGGCGGCGGACAGGCGCACATGCAAATGCGCCAAACGCAGAATGTAAGAAGCAGGTGTACAGGACGCAAGTATACTTGCCGCAAGTGCCCCTATCCGCTGGCACAAGGAGTTGATAAACATGAGAGTCCGATCCGTAATTCTGGCAGGGGGAGAAGGAACACGTCTGGGAGTGCTGACGGCAAAACGGACGAAGCCAGCCGTCCCGTTCGGCGGAAAGTACCGCATGATCGACTTTCCCCTTTCGAACTGCGTCAACTCCAATCTGTTCGATGTGATGATCGTAGCGCAGTACCGCCCGCACTCGCTGATCGAACATATCGGCGCGGGCGGCCCGTGGGATCTCAACCGTGATTTAACTGGCGGTGTGCGCATTTACACACCCTATATTTCGCGCGAATCGGGCTGGTTCACCGGCACCGCCGACGCCGTGCAGCAGAATTTTACGTTTATCAAGCGCGGCAGCCCCGATCTGGTATTGATCCTCGGCGGCGATCACATTTATACGATGGACTACAGTAAGATGATCCAGGCCCATCTGAACAGCGGCGCCGAACTCACTGTCGCGACCATCCGCGTGCCGATGGATGAGGCCTCACGCTATGGCATTGTCTCTGTCGACGCCCACAACCGCGTTACGTCATTTGTCGAAAAGCCGGCCGAGCCCAAGTCGAACCTGGTCAACATGGGCATCTATGTTTTCGATATCCAGACGCTCAATGACTCGCTATGGGAAGATCACCTGAAGCGCGATTCGGGCCACGATTTCGGCAAGAATATTATCCCGATGTTGATCGATCGCGGCGCGCGCGTCTATTCCTATCCCTATGAAGGTTACTGGGTGGATGTAGGGACGGTCAACTCGTACTGGCAGTCGCATATGGATTTGCTCAGCACCCCGCCCGCGCTGGATCTCTACAATCGCAATTGGGTCATCCACACGCGCACCGAAGAGCGCCCGCCAGCCAAGGTGATGAATGGCGCAATGGTAGAAGACAGCATGATCTGCGATGGCTGCATCATTGAACCCGGGGCGGAAGTGATCCGCAGTATCCTCTCACCGGGCGTCCACGTCCGATCGGGGAGCGTGATCCAGGAATCGGTGCTGCTTACCGACGTGACCATCGGGCATGACGTGCGGCTGGAGCGCGCCATCCTCGACAAGCGCGTATGCGTTGGCGAAGGATCGCGGATCGGTGACATGGGCCTGGGCGATATATCCATCCCAATGGTCGGCAAAAACGCAGTTTTGCCGCCCAGGATCGTTGTGGAGCCGGGGGCATCCATTGGGGTTGATTGTGTTGTTTCGGACTTTTCGAGCGAAATTATCCGCTCCGGAATGTATATCCAAACTCGGAGGTTACCGAATGAAGTTTAATAGATCGTCAGGCATTATCCTACATCCCACCAGCCTGCCCGGCCCCGATGGCATCGGGGATCTTGGGCCGGAAGCCTACCGTTGGGTGAACTTTCTCAAAGAGTCGGGCGTTGGCCTGTGGCAAGTGCTGCCGCTTGGCCCCACCGGCTACGGCGATTCACCTTACCAGGCTTTTTCGGCCTTCGCGGGCAACCCATACCTGGTCAGCCCTACACTGCTGCTGGATGACGATCTGCTGACGGCGGAAGATCTGATCGACCGCCCCGATTTTCCCACCGACCACGTTGAATTCGGCGAAGTGATCCAATGGAAACTCACCCTGCTCGACCGCGCCTTTACCAACTTCAAGAAATCCGCCACGGACGAAATGAAGCTGGAGCTTACGCAGTTCCTGGCGACGGAGGCAAGCTGGCTCGATGATTTCGCACTGTTTATGGCGATCAAAGAGTCGCAGGGCGGGGTTTCGTGGGAGAACTGGCCCAAACCTCTGCGCTCGCGCGATGCAAAGGCGCTGCAGGCCTTCCGCGAACAAAACCCAGAAGCCATTCAGCGGCATATGTTCCGGCAGTTCCTGTTCTTCCGCCAGTGGCAGAAGTTGCACGACTATACAAAAGAGCAGGGTATCATCATCCTTGGCGATATCCCCATTTTTGTCGCCTATGATAGCGCGGATGCCTGGTCGCACCCTGAGCTGTTCTACATGGACAGCGAAGGCAAGCCAACCTTTGTGGCGGGCGTGCCGCCGGATTACTTCTCGCCCACCGGCCAGTTGTGGGGCAACCCCATCTACAAATGGGATGCACACCATGAGACAGGCTACGCCTGGTGGATTGAGCGCATCCGCCAGACGCTCAAACTGTTCGACGTGCTGCGCATCGACCACTTCCGCGGCTTTGCCGGGTATTGGGAGATCCCCGCGGGCATGCCGACCGCCGAGGTGGGCCGCTGGGCCCCTGGACCGGGCGTGGCGCTGTTCGAAGCCATCCGAGCGGCGCTGGGCGGCCTGCCGATCATCGCCGAAGACCTGGGCGAAATCACCCCAGACGTGATTGAGCTGCGCGAAACGCTCGGCCTGCCGGGGATGAAGATCCTCCAGTTTGCCTTCCAGAATGATCCGGCCGACCCCTTCTTGCCGCACAACTACCCGCGCAACTGCGTGGCCTATACCGGCACGCACGATAACGACACCACGGTTGGCTGGTACACTTCTGTGCCCGAACCCGAGCGCGACCTGGCCCGCCGCTACCTGGCCCGCTCTGGCAATGACATTGCCTGGGACTTTATCCGCGCGGTGTGGTCATCGGTAGCGATGTACGCGCTGGCCCCCATGCAGGACCTGCTCGCGTTAGACACCTCCGGGCGCATGAATCTACCGGGCCGCCCCGGCGGCAACTGGACCTGGCGCGTTGACCCCGATATGCTCACCGAGGCGCTGGCCGCGCGCATGCGCGAGACTAACTTCCTCTACAGCCGCCTGCTTGGTGAGGAAAACCCGGTTGACCCGAGCCGCGGGATCAAGGTAAGCCCCAAGGCAAAGGATATGGTGAAAGAGTAGATTTGATTCATGGTTAGGATCATTTTATGGGGCAACGCTGTTGTCCCACAAAATGATCCCAACCATGAATCAGTTTGTTATTTCTGCCCTCTTGATGCTAAAAAGATCCCCGCTAGAATAATCATCCCCCCGACTACTTCCAACGTGGTCGGGGTTTCTTTTAAGATAATCAGTGCGAGGATGGTGGTGCCAATCGGCTCGCCAAGTAGGGCCACCGAGACAAACGCAGCCGGGAGAAAACGCAGCCCGTAGTTGAACGAGGTGTGCCCCAACAACTGCGGGCCGACTGCCAGAGCCAGGAACGCGGCATACACACCCGGCGAGAACCCGACCAGCGGCTCGCCGGAAAGCAGCGCCAGAGCCAGCAAGATCACCGCTGCGGTGCCATAGACCGTGGTAATGTAGACCAACAGCGACATGGTGGGCCGCAGCCGCCGCCCCGCCATCATGTATGCGGCAGCCATCAGCGCCCCCAGCAAGGCCAGCAGGTTGCCAAACATCGACTCGCCCTGGAAGAAATCACCCAGCGGCGGGCAGACCATTCGTCCGGCTTCTACACCGCACGTCTCGCTCATGGCTACCAGCGTGCCGCCTGCCAGGGCGATCAGCAGGCCGATCGCCGCCACCCGCGAGGGCCGCTCGTGCAAGAACAGCGGCGAAAACAGCGCCACCCACAGCGGCGTGGTTGTCACCAGCACAGCGGAGCTGGCAACCGTCGTGAGCTCTAATGAGGTGATCCACGCGGCGAAGTGCAGGGCGAGGAACCCGCCCGAAAGCGCAATGAGAACGACCTGCTGGCGATTCAGCCGGCGAAGCTCGCCCCGATGACCGCGAAGTGCCAGCGGAATCAGGATCAGCGATGCCAGGGTCAGCCGGTAGGCGGCAATGACGATCGAAGCAGCCTCTACCTGCGCAAAGCGGATGAAAATCGACGAGGTGGAAACGACCAGGATGCCAAAGAACAGCACCAGCAGCGGCGGAAAGTGTTTCGAGGTGTGTTGCACGGTCATCCGGTTATCCCTATTTTGATACTTTGTTGGATTCTTGAGCGTGGCTAACTTCATTGGCCGCGCTCAAGAATCCAACAAAGATCGAACAGCTTCTACAGCTCACAAAATATATGGCGGTCAGGCGCGGGCGCTGCCTGAAGCTTTCCTATCTTACCAGCCGTTTTCTTCCCTGCGGGTATGACAGAACCTGTTCCACGGGCGATTCTTTCATCATCCGAACAGGCGAACTTAGATTGATCTTTACAAATCAAGTTGACAAAGTATATCCAAATTACTACAATTGGTAAGCATTTGAACAATACCCAAAAAGGGGTAAAAAACACTTGCGAAAAAAAACACGGTCATTATAATTAAGGAGGAAATCAAAATGGCTTTCCAAATGCTCCCTTTGCCGTATGCGTACAATGCGCTGGAGCCGCATATTGATGCACAGACGGTTGAACTGCATTATAGCAAACATCACCAGACCTACTTGAACAACCTGAATGGTGCGCTCGAAAAGCACCCAGAGTTGGCGAACCTTACCATCGAGCAGCTTTTGCAGGATTTGAATGCCGTCCCCGAGGATATCCGCACGGTGGTTCGCAACAATGGCGGTGGGTATCATAACCACAATATCTACTGGGCCATTATGGGACCCAACAAAGGCGGAGAGCCGCGCGGGCAGGTTGCCCAGGCAATCAACACGGCGTTCGGGAGCTTCCAGAGCTTCAAAGAGCAGATCGAAAAGGCCGGTATGGGGCGCTTTGGCAGTGGCTGGGCCTGGTTGAGCAAGAAGAACGATGGTTCGCTGACCATCCACTCTACGCCCAATCAAGATTCCCCCCTGATGGAAGGGATGGTGCCGGTTCTCGGTGTGGATGTTTGGGAGCACGCGTATTACCTGAAGTATCAAAATCGCCGCGCGGAATATCTTACCAATTGGTGGAATCTGGTAAACTGGGAGGAGGTCGAGCGGCGTTTCCAGCAAGGCAAGTAAACTTCAATCCGTTCCTTTAGGAGGAGACCATGACTCACATTATTACCAGCCTGTGCTTGAGAGATGGTGGGTGCGTAACTGTTTGCCCGGTGGAATGTATCGTTCCGGGCAAGCCCCAGGAAGAATGGCCCTGGTACTACATCGATCCTGACACCTGCATTGACTGCGGCGCGTGCGTGCCGGAATGCCCCTACTCCGCCATTTTCCCCGAGGATGAAGTTCCTTCGGCGTACAAGGCGAAGGGCGGCGAATACCAGTCCATGCCCCCAGGCACAGCCGGTTTCGATACGGCCTATGATGGCTCCAACCACGAAGGCGAAGCGGTACACCTGGAAGCGACCCGTGTGCTGGCTGCGGGTGAAGTTGTGGATCTCACTCCAGATATTCCGAAGAATGGTGAATACTACACCTCAGGCCCCGGCTATTCCGCTGCATAATAAGGGCAGCCGGTAGAATAGAACGAAATGAGAGGAAGTCGAATTTTGACTTCCTCTTTTCTTCTAAACCGATCGATTTTCAACTGTTCGCAAGCAGGGGGTTTGTGTGTTTTGCAAGGGGGGCAAAGCCCCCCTTGCAAAACACACAACCCCCCGACCAATTAGCAGTGGATTTTGTGGTTTGGTGTCTGGTGAAGGTCGACCCTCCACCAGACACCAAACCACAAAATCCACCAGGAACCAAGTTAGGGAGGATATCGATATGGAACAAACCAGTGCAGCTCGGATCGAAAAAGATTCACTGGGCGAAGTGCGCGTGCCAGAAGATGCTCTCTACGGCGCGCAGACACAGCGCGCGGTAGAAAACTTCCCCATCTCGGGGCTGCGACCCTGGCGAGCGTTCGTCTGGTCGATGGCGATCATCAAGCGTGCCGCCGCGGACGTCCACCGCGACCTGGGGTTGATGGAGCCGGAGGTGGCAGATGCAATCAGCCGCGCAGCAGCCGAGGTGATGGAAGGCCAGTGGGACAGCCAGTTTGTGGTCGATCCCTTCCAGGCGGGGGCAGGGACCAGCCACAATATGAACACCAACGAGGTGCTCGCCAACCGCGCTACCCAGCTTTTGGGCGGCAAGCTGGGCGAGTATAAGGTCAATCCCAACGACCATGTGAACATGTCCCAGTCCACCAACGACACCATCCCCACCGCCATCCGGTTGGGTTGTTTGTGGCGTTTGGATGAGCTGCTGGCAGCGGTGGATGGGCTGGCGGCAGCGCTGCGTGTAAAGGCCGAGGAGTTTGACGATATCGTCAAATCGGGCCGCACCCATCTGCAAGACGCCGTTCCGGTGCGGCTGGGCCAGGAGTTTGGCGCCTATGCCGTGGCGGTGGAACGCGATGCCAGCCGCATCCGCAATGCCGCGGAGGGCCTGCGGCGGCTGGGCATTGGCGGCACCGCCACCGGGTCTGGCCTCAACGCCCACCCTGAATATCATGCGCGCATGGTCAAACGCCTGACGGAAATCAGCGCCATTCCGCTGTTCGAATCGGACAACCTGTTCGAGTCGATGCAGTCGATGGCGGATGCGGCCGACTTCTCCGCATCGCTGCGCACGCTGGCGATCACCCTGATCCGCGTTGCCAACGATTTCCGGCTGCTAGCCTCCGGCCCTGCCACCGGGTTGGATGAGATCCGCCTGCCCGCAGTACAGCCAGGCTCCAGCATCATGCCGGGCAAGGTCAACCCCGTGCTGGCAGAAATGCTCAACCAGGCCATGTTCCACGTCATTGGCTGCGATACCACAGTGATGATGGCGGCGCAAGCCGGGCAGTTGGAGTTGAACGTAATGATGCCCATCATCGCCCACAACCTGTTCGAGATGATGCAGGTCACCATCGGCTCGGTAAACGCCTTCACCGACAAGTGCGTGGTTGGCATCGTTGCCAACCGCGAGAAGGCCGAGGGATGGCTGGGGCGCAATGCCATCGTCGTTACCGCGCTCAACCCGCTGATCGGCTATTCCGCCGGGGCCGCGCTGGTAAAGGAAGCCCTGGCCCGCAATCTGACCATTCAGGAAGTGGCGTTGGAAAAAATCAATGCGGGCGGGCTAAAGCATCGCGACGGCAGCCGCGACGTGACCGGGGACGAGGTGAAAGCCACACTGAGCGATCTGCGCAAGCTGACCGAAGGCGGGATCGCCGGCGGTGTAGGCGGTGGGGGGTAGTTAATCCTGAACCAACAAAAAACCGCGCGCCCTAGATTGGGATGCGCGGTTTTTGCATTTTCCGCCATATATCCTGTCTCGGTGGGTGGATACAAATGTTGTACAAACAAACGAATCTAAAGTAATGATCTCGTATCATTGTGAGAGATACTCGAGAAACAGGATAAGCAAATGAACTGGCATCTCATTGACAAAGAACAAGTGATCCAAGAATTAAAAACAAACCGGCAAACCGGTTTGAGCAGTGCTGAGGCGCAGGCACGACTGGCGCAGTACGGCATCAATGAACTGGTGGAGCGAGGCGGGCGCACCCCGCTCAAGATACTATGGGAGCAGATTACGGCGACCATGGTGCTCATCCTCATCGCCGCCGCGGTAGTCGCCGCGCTACTGGGCGATTCGAAGAACGCTATCGCAATTCTGTCCATTGTGATCCTGTATTCCATCCTGGGTTTCGTGCAGGAATATCGAGCGGAGCAAGCCATCGCTTCGCTGAAGCGAATGTCGGTGCCCAATGTGCGCGTGTTTCGGGATGGCAAGCTGGTAGAAATTTCTGCCCGCGAACTGATCCCAGGCGATATGCTCCAGCTAGAAACAGGCAACGTTGTTCCCGCGGATGCGAGGTTGGTGGAAGCAGTGAATCTGCGGGTACAGGAGGCCGCTCTTACCGGCGAATCTGAGCCAGTAGAAAAACAAACAGAAGCGCTTACCGGAGAGAACCTGCCGCTGGGCGACAGGCGAAATATGATCTACATGGGGACCATTGTCACCCAAGGTCGCGGCGTTGCGCTGATCACCGCCACAGGGATGCAAACCGAGCTGGGCAAAATCGCAGATCTGATCCAGCAGGCCGGGACGGAAGAAACGCCCCTACAACGCCGCCTGGATCAGTTAGGCAAGATTTTGGCGGGTGTGGGCGTCGTCATCGCGCTGATTGTGTTTGCCTTGGGGCTGTGGCGCGGCGACGATCTGCGCCACATGCTGCTGACAGCGGTTTCGGTGGCGGTCGCCATTGTTCCAGAGGGGCTGCCCGCGGTGGTCACCATCACGCTGGCGCTCGGCGCGCAGCGCATGCTGCGGCACAACGCTCTCATCCGCAAGCTGCCCGCCGTCGAAGCGCTCGGCTCGGTGACGGTCATTTGCTCCGACAAAACCGGCACGCTGACCGAGAACCGCATGACTGTGGTCGTGCTGGACGTTGCCAATCACGTCATCGACCTGAGCGAAGAAATGAAGGGGGACACCATTGTGGGTGAGCGTACACCCGGCAACCCGGTTGCATCGCCGCTCTCCTTGCTGGTAATGGCCGGTACCCTTTGCAATGATGCGCAGCTTGTTGAAAATGAGGGCGGACGCTACCATACTATCGGCGACCCCACCGAAGGCGCGCTCGTCTCCGCCGCCGCCCGGTTGGGGTACTGGAAGAACAATCTCGAAGTACAGTTTCCGCGCGTCGCTGAGCTGCCTTTCGACTCGGACCGCAAGCGGATGACAACCATCCACCCGCTCAATCAAGAGAACAGTGAAATCATCGCCGGCCTGGAGCCCAATGGCTACAAGGCGATTGCTTTTACCAAAGGCAGCGTAGACGGCCTACTCGGTCTATCGAACGGCATCTGGATAGACGACCACGTGCAGCCGCTCGATGAAACCTGGCGAGCCAGAGTGGAAGCTGCCAATGAACGACTTGCGAGAAAAGGAATGCGCGTACTGGGGTTGGCCTATCGCAAAATTGATACTATTCCAGCAAAACCAACATTGGATCTGGAAAACAATCTGGTATTCGTTGGCCTGTTTGGCATGATAGACCCACCCCGTGCTGCAGTAAAGGATGCCGTTGCAACCACACAAAGCGCAGGCATCCGCACGGTGATGATTACCGGCGACCATCCCCTGACTGCCTCGGAAATTGCCCGGCAGCTAGGCATCGCCGAAGATAGCCACACGCTCACCGGCGCGGAACTGGATAAGATGAGTTTCGACGAACTGAAGTCTGTAGCGAATGACATCCGCGTGTTCGCGCGTGTTTCGCCCGAGCACAAGCTCAAGATCGTACAGGCGCTGCAAGAGACCGGGAATATCGTCTCGATGACGGGAGATGGGGTGAATGACGCCCCCGCCCTGCGACGCGCCGACATTGGCGTGGCGATGGGCATCACCGGAACCGATGTATCGAAAGAAGCAGCCGACCTCGTTCTGCTGGACGACAATTTCGCCACCATCGTCGCGGCAGTGCAGGAAGGCCGCACCATTTACGATAACATCCGCAAATTTGTGCGCTTCTCGGTGGCTGGCAACATCGGCAAGGTACTGGTGATGATCCTCTCGCCTTTCCTCGGGCAGCCGATCCCGCTGCTGCCGCTGCAATTGTTGTGGCTCAACTTGCTCACCGACGGGCTGCTGGGACTTGGCCTGGGCGTAGAACCAGCAGAAGCTGATACGATGCGCCGTCCGCCATACTCTCCCCGTGAAGGTGTGTTCAGCCGGGGTGCGGCACGGCAAACGGTTTGGATTGGGTTGCTGATCGGCGGTTTGGGACTGGCAATGGGCGGGTGGTACTACTTCTCGGGGAACGCGAACTGGCAAACCATGGTCTTTACCACGCTGGCTTTCGCACAGATCGGGCAGGCACTGGCATCCCGCTCCAACACGGCCTCCGTTTTCGAGCAGGGGCTGCGCTCAAACCCGCTTATGCTGGCAATGATGGTAACAGTCTTTGTGCTGCAGCTCGCAGTGATTTACCTTCCCCCGTTGCAATCGTTCTTTGAAACCACTCCACTGCGTGTGGTCGATTTACTGATAGCGTTAGGCGCGGGGGTAATGGTCTTCACGATCATCGAGCTGGAAGAAAAGCTGCGCGGGCGCGGGCAGCGCAAGTAGTCGTGCCGCTGCGCAGCGTTTGAGAGACCGGCCGGTTGAAACCGGCGGCTAATACCCCAAACCCCACCTTCGTGGGGTTCGCAGTAGAACCACCCCATCCAAAAAATGGAACCCCACGAAGGTGGGGTTTTGGTAAGTTACCGCGGTTTCAACCGCCAGGCGATCAGGGTCCGCGAAGACAGGTTGTTATTTCAACGTCCCAGATGCTTATCGCTCATCCCGTTCCAGCCGCCGTATGGCCTTCCCCAGCCGCTTGATTCCCTCGCGGATCGCTTCTTCCGGCTGCCCGGCGAAATTCAGGCGGATAAACTGGTTTCCCACAGAACTGTCCTCATAAAAACGGTAGCCAGGGGCAAACGCTACGCCTTCCTCGCACGCGATGGGCAGCAGCTTCTCGGCGGAAACCGTCTGGGGAAGCTGGAGCCACAGGAACAACCCGCCCTGCGGGGCAGTCACAGTGACGGCAGCAGGCAGATAGCGGTTGATGGCTTCGAGCATGGCATCACGGCGTTTGCGGTACAGCAGGCAGGTGCGGCGAAGATGCGCCTGGTAGCGGCCCACATTCATGTATGCCTCCAGCGAACGCTGGTGCAGGTTAGAGGTCGTTAGATCGTTGATGTGCTTATATTCCACCAGGCTGCCGTACACGGGGCCTTCCGCCACCAAAAAGCCCACCCGCAGCCCTGGCATCAGCATCTTGGAGAAGGTGCTGGCATAAATCACGCGCCCGCCGGGGTCCAGCGACTTGAGTGCAGGCTGTGCGTGCCCGTCGTAGCGCAGATCGCCAACGTAGTCGTCTTCCAGGATGGGCAGGTTGTAGCGATCGGCCAGGGCGATGAGCTGGCGGCGGCGGAACCCGCTGAGACAGATGCCGGTGGGATTGTGGAAGTTTGGGATGGTATATAGCAGCCTGGGCTTGTGCTGCTTTAACACGTCCTCCAGCAATTCCACCTGCATCCCATAGGCATCCATCGGGATGCCGATCACGTTCAGCCCCAGTGCGTGGAAGAGATCCAGCGCCACGGCGTAGGTGGGGCTTTCCACAACAATGGTGTCGCCCGGCTGGAGCAGCAGTTGCGCCACCAGGGCAATTGCCTGCTGCGACCCGGCGGTGACCAGCACGTGTTCTGGTTGGGCGGGGATGCCCTGGCTGGCGAGAATGTGGGCGATGGTCTGCCGCAGGGGAAGATAACCGCTGTAGTTGCCGTAATCGAGCGCGGACATGCCATCACGGCGCAGCACTGTCTGAATCACCTTACGGTAATCCTCCACCGGGAACAGGCGCGCATCGCCGCTGCCTCCGCCAAAATCGATCGGGGCTGTGTGCCCAGATCCGTGCAGCAATGCTTCTGGGTGCTGCGCTGGCCGCTCCTGTTCTAGCAGCTTCTGCTGCCACTGGGGCCAGGTGGTGCCGTTTTTGGTTTGTTCCAGCGTTGGCAGCTCGACCGGGGGGAGAATGTAGGTGCCACTGCCGGTGCGCGAGAGGATCAGCCCATCCGCTTCGAGCGCGGCATAGGCCGTCTCGACGGTAATACGGTTGACACCCAGATCTTTCGCCAGCTGGCGCGTGGCAGGCAAGCGAGTCTCGGGGGCGAGGCTGCCGGAAAGAATCGCGTGGCGCAAGAAGATTTCAATCTGCTGGTACAGCGGCACATCACTCTGGCGATCAATGGGAATACGCATTGTCCTGGCTCCTCATCGTCTGCGAACAACACTATGTTCCACAATATATCCCGTTTATGGCTGTATTGATAGAGCCAATTTTCGGTTAAATCGGCCATGCCAATAAATCGGCATGGCTAAGACTAATAGAGATTGGATCTACCCACCAGTCCAATAATCTTTAGAATGAAGGGAACAACGCAGCCTGATATGGGTTTTTGTTCTGTGAGGGAGTTGCTATGCAACTCCCTCACAGAACAAAAAACCGCCGAGCCTGAGCAGTTACGAATGAAGCTGCTATTGGATTTTGTGGTGTGTGGTTGTGTGGCGCTTCGGGCCATGCAACCACACACCATAAAGAATACAAATTTGGAGGAAATTATGGATGGAAAGACCGGTACGTTCACCGTAAAGAAGGGCCTGGCCCAGATGCTCAAAGGCGGAGTGATTATGGACGTGGTCACAGCGGAACACGCGCGGATCGCTGAAGATGCGGGCGCGGTGGCGGTGATGGCGCTGGAGCGCGTGCCCGCTGATATCCGTGCGGATGGCGGCGTGGCTCGTATGAGCGACCCCGAGCTGATCCTCAAGATCAAAGAGGCGGTGACCATTCCGGTAATGGCAAAGTGCCGTATCGGCCATTTTGTCGAGGCGCAGATCCTTGAAGCGCTGGGCATCGACTACATCGATGAATCGGAAGTGCTGACCCCCGCCGACGAGGAACACCACATCTACAAGCACGCCTTCACTATCCCGTTTGTGTGCGGCTGCCGCAACCTGGGCGAAGCCCTGCGCCGCATGGGCGAAGGCGCCGCTATGATCCGCACGAAGGGCGAAGCCGGTACCGGAGATGTTGTTGAGGCAGTACGCCATGCCCGCGCCGTGCTGGGCGAGATCCGCAGGCTGCAAACCCTGCAAGATGAAGAGATCATGGCCTTTGCCAAGACGATCGGCGCGCCGGTGGAGCTAGTGCTGGAAACGCGCGAGCTGGGCCGCCTGCCAGTGGTCAACTTTGCCGCCGGAGGCATCGCCACCCCTGCCGACGCCGCGCTGATGATGCAGTTGGGCGTGGATGGCGTGTTCGTCGGCTCGGGCATCTTCAAATCCGGCGACCCGGCCCGCCGCGCCGCCGCGATCGTGAAAGCCACCACCCACTACCGCGACGCTGGCATCCTGGCGGAGGTCAGCCGCAGCCTGGGCGAGCCGATGGTCGGGCGGCAGATTTCTTCCATCCCCACCCCCGAACTTATCGCTCCGCGCGGTTGGTAAGAGGCGGCCATGAAGATCGGCGTCCTTGCTTTGCAGGGCAGCTTTGCCGAACACGTCGCTGTGCTGCGCCGGTTGGGCGTAGACGCGGTAGAAGTGCGCCTGCCCGCGCATTTGAACGGGCTGAATGGGCTGATCATCCCCGGCGGTGAGTCGACCACCATCGGCAAACTGGCGGTGCACTACGGGCTGATAGATCCGCTGCGCGACTTTGCCCGCCGTAAAGCGGTATGGGGCACCTGCGCCGGGGCCATCTTCCTCTCGAAAGATGCCCGCCGCTCGCAGCCACTGCTGGGCCTGATGGATATCACCGTGGCGCGCAATGCTTTTGGCCCGCAGATCGCCAGCTTTGAAACAGGCCTGATTGTTCCGGCGCTGTGCGAGGTGGAACTGCCGCCCCGCCCCTACCCGGCCATCTTCATCCGCGCCCCACTGATCGAAGCTGTGCACGGGGATGCATCCGTGCTGGCAGCGCTGGACGATGGGCGCATTGTCGCGGCGCGGCAGGGCCACTGGCTAGCCACCTCCTTCCATCCCGAGTTGTCAGCCGACACGCGATTTCACCGCTACTTTTTGGCCATGATAAGATAACCTCAGAAACACAAAACGAGGGCGCTGATGCCCTCGTTTTGTGTTTACCCACACCACACCTGCCTATTGAAAATTCAGACTCTCAGCGAGCCGCGGAATCCTCTGGCAGCGTAGAAGGAAGGCGCGCTGTTGTGAAACGTGAAGACGCGACCATATCGACGATCACAAAAGAGAGCGCCGCCAAGTTTTCTGATTTCGGCAGGCGTATGTACCCAGCTTTCCGTTCTCGTATCAAACTCGCCCAACCGCTGCAGCGCTCGATACTGTTCTTCATTCAAAAGCTCGATCCCCATTGCGGCTGCGAGATCAACAGCATTACCAGCCGGGAAGACACCTTTCTTTTCTCTTTCTTTCTGGCCTTCTGCATCGTAGCAAATACTTCTCCGGCCGTCAGGGCTTTCCGCTGAACAATCATAAAAAATATATTCGCCCGTACTGTCATCACAACCAACAACGTCCGGTTCACCGCCGCTGCTTTCCATTGCATGCAGTGAAGCCAGTTTTTCAGGTTGCGATTCGATTTTTGCTTGAATGTCCGGCCATTTAAGGCCATTGTGGCGCTTCATGTTATTATCAAAACGAACCCGTAGCGCATTGAGCAGTTCTTCACCCTGCTCGGGTGAGAATTCCAAATTTACCTCGATCTTTGTTTTCGCTTCACCATTCCCCTTGGAGGATTTTTTTGCCATAGATTGACTCCTTTTCATGCTATTCTTGCTTCTCGTAAGCATATATTACCGATGGAATCTCAACATATCAACTGGTTTTATTCATACCCAGATTCCACGTCACGCGATCGGCCAAGGAAATCCTGTTCCGTTCACCCGCCGCTAACGTAGACCGTCGGGCGGCTGATTTTAGGATTGTTTTTGATTTGCTATGAACATTATCGACAACGAAAAGCTACATTACTACCTGGCAACGTGGAATCTTTCGAATTCCCAGTTTCTCACGCAAACGCATACCAGTCGTATTTACACGGTAACATACGAAACCGAGACCGTTATTCTCAAGTTGTTGTCTCACTCAGAAATGGATGAACAGCGGGGTGCTGTGGCGCTGCGTTACTTCGACGGTCATGGAGCAGTGCGCTTACTCCATCACGACCAAGACGCTCAGTTGATGGAATACGCGGCAGGCGATGAACTCGTTACGCTGGTGGAACGTGGCGAAGATGAAAGCGCAACGCGCATCATTGCCCAGGTGATCCAGCAACTTCATAGTGTTCCCCAAAACATCCCTTACGATGGCTTGCTCTTGCTCGAGCGCTGGTTTGATGCATTGTTCAAAAAAGCGGCATCCGATAGGCAAGCGGGTATCGACTCTATCTATGTGCGGAGTGCCGCTCTTGCCAGGCGGCTCCTTGCTGACCAGCGCGAAGTGCGGGTTTTGCATGGTGATATTCACCACAGCAATATTCGCGAGTCGTCCCGTGGCTGGCTCGCCTTCGACCCGAAAGGACTCATTGGTGAGCGCACCTACGACTGCGCAAACACCTTATGCAATCCAGTCATGCCAGAAATTGTCCACAATGAAACCCGCCTTCTAACAAATGCAGCCGTCCTTGCAGATACACTTGCACTCGACCTGTCTCGCATCCTGGCATTTACCTATGCTTACGCTTGCCTAAACGCAAGTCAGTGGTTGCCGCACATCAACACAAAAGGCGCAGAAGACATCGTGGACTGGTTTCTCAAGGTCGCTGAGATGATCGAACCACACGTCCGGTTATCATGACACAAAACATCATCGTGCTTATCAACGCCGCCCAACACAGTGCGCAGCCGACCTGGGGTATGCACCGCGTTTTCAAGCATTTTTCGTGGCTTTGAGCTTTTCCGCGTCGACGGCATGGACCGAGTCGAATTTATGGGTATGAATTCTCAGATAAGAGCAATTCGGCAGGGTGGTTTCTCGATCCAGATAGAATAAAAAGGATGAGGTGTTCGGCACCTCATCCTTTTTATTCTATCTGGATCGAGAATGGCTAACTCTTCGTATCGAATTTTAGATCGGGGAATTTTTCCTGGGTATAGCGTAAGTAGAACGACTCGCGGAACAGGGCCACGTAGTTATCCTCGGAGTCCTTGGTCAGCACTACGTCGCTGCGGCTGGTGATGCGCGAGATCATTTCCTCCGGGCCGGTGACCCAGCGAGCCAGTTCGTATGGGAGGGCTTCAGTCTCGGAGGGCACGCTGTATTCGTTCTCCAGGCGCGCTTGCACCACGTCAAACTGAAGCTGCCCAACCACCGCCAAAATCGGTTCGCGCTTGAAGGCATCTACGTTGTAGAGCACCTGCACCGCGCCTTCCATCTCTAACTGCTGCAAGCCTTTGAGGAAGTTTTTCTGCTTACTGAGGTCTTTATTACGCAGCAGGGCAAAGTGCTCAGGCTGGAAGCGGGGAATGGGACAGAAGCGGAACGACTTACCGGCGCACAGGGTATCGCCAATGGCAAAGTCGCCGTTGTTGGGCAGGCCCAGCACGTCGCCGGGGAAGGCCTCATCGATCACCTCGCGCTCAGCGGCAAACAGCTTATAGGGCCGCGCCAGGCGGTGCACCTTGCCCGACTGCGCGTGCGTGACTGCCATGCCGCGCTCAAACTTGCCTGAGCAAATGCGCAAGAATGCGATGCTGTCGCGGTGCTTGGGGTTCATGTTGGCCTGTATCTTGAAGACGAAGCCGGAGAACTCGGCGTCCGAAGGACTGACCATGCCGGCATCACTCTCGTAGGGCTGCGGGAGCGGGGCAAACTGCACGAAGGTATCCAGGAACAGGCGCACACCAAAATTCGTTAGCGCAGAGCCGAAGAACACCGGCGTCTGTTCGCCTGCCAGCACCTTGTCGTGATCGAAGGTGATGCCCAATCCTTCCAGCAGCTCGATTTCCGAGTGTAGATCGGTCAGATGCTGCTGATTCAAAATTCCGGCGGCGTCCAGCGCATCGAGCGTCATAAAAGTCTCCGGGGCCATCTTCTCGTTGCGTTCAGTGCGCTCGTACACGTAAACGCCCTTCTTCTCGCGATCGTAGACCCCTTTGAAGTGCGGGCCATCACCCAGGGGCCAGTTCATTGGAACCGGCTGCATCCCCAGAATGTTCTCGATCTCGTCCATCAATTCCAGCGGGTGCCGGGCAGGCCGGTCCATCTTATTGATAAAAGTGAAAACGGGAATCCCCCGCTTGCGGCACACTTTGAACAGGCGGCGAGTCTGCGGCTCGATGCCCTTGGCGGCATCCAGAACCATCACAGCGCTGTCGACGGCGGCCAGGGTGCGGAAGGTATCCTCGGAGAAATCCTGATGGCCGGGTGTGTCGAGCAGGTTGATAATCCGCTGCTGGTAGGGAAACTGGAGCACGGTGGAAGTAATCGAAATCCCACGCTCGCGTTCCATCTCCATCCAGTCGGAAGTGGCGCTGCGCTGGTTGCGCCTCGCGCGGACGTTTCCCGCCAGCTCGATGGCGTTGCCATACAGCAGCAATTTTTCCGTCAGCGTGGTCTTGCCCGCGTCTGGATGCGAAATAATCGCAAACGTGCGGCGGCTGGTATATACATTCTCAACAACCTTGCTCGAAATTGCTTCCATAACCCTACCTTCAAAAAGCACCGGCACAAAAGAAGCCCAGCAGTCGCTGCTCGGAACTTCTATGGTTTTCATCACAAACACACGAAGATGAATTTTACCAAAAAGCAGGGGCAAGAATCAAGCTTTCTTCAGTATTGGCACTTTGCAATCCCCAAACTTTGTACAAAACTGATATATCACTTGTACAAAGAGAACCAATATAAGATAATTTGTACAGAAATCGATATTCAACAAGAATAATTGAATTGGATGACAGAAAGCGAGGAAGAAAAAATGAAAGATGTCATACGGCAGATTGCAGTCATCGTTACACTGACTATCACGCTTGTAGTCAATGCGCTTGCCAATACCTTGCCAATTAACGGGCTCACTACCGGAGAAGTATCTGACAGCTTTGATGTGTATTTTGTCCCCGCTGGGTACGTTTTCTCCATTTGGGGCGTAATCTACTTAGGCATGATCGCATTCACCATCTTCCATACGCTCCCCGGGCAGCGTGAGAACCCTCGTATGCGTGCCATCGGCTGGTGGGTGGTGCTTGGCAACATAGCGAACGCTGTTTGGATCTTCCTCTGGCACTATCAGCAGTTCCCGCTCACGCTGATCGCCATGCTCACCCTGCTCGCCTCACTGATTGTCACCTATCTCAATCTGCGCAAAGACAACACCGCAATTTCGACGTTGGAAAAGTGGATGACCCGCGTGCCCTTCAGCATCTACCTCGGCTGGATCACTGTGGCGACGGTGGCAAACATCACCTCGGTGCTCGACTTCGTGCAATGGAACCGGTTTGGCATCTCCGAAGAAGTTTGGATGAGCATCATGCTGGCAGCGGTGCTGGTGATCGTGGCGACGATGAACTTCACCCGTCGCGACCTGGCCTACACGGCGGTGATCTTGTGGGCGCTGATCGGGATCGCGGTGAAATTCGCCAACGTGCCCGCTGTTGCCATTCCCACCTGGATCACCTTTGCCCTGGTAGCAATCACATTCGCAGCAGCATACTTCCTGCGGCAGCCGGCCCGTAAACTGGCGCGTGCATCGTAACATCCCAATTATTGGTTGAGAATTTAGCGGTATCCGATATCGCACGCCGGTCTTATCAAAGACCGGCGTGCGATCATTTTGCCATCCGCCGGCTTCGATTGACGTGTCGCACGCACAATCCTATAATCATAAGCGTATCCAGAACGGGAGGACAATATTGGACGCAAAAATGCGACAGACAGCCCTGGATTCGTACCAGGATGAGCAGAACGGCGCGTACTTGTACGACGCCCTGGCGGCGGCAGAGAAGGATGCACGGCTGGCAGAGGTATACCAGCGCATGGCGGCAGTGGAGCGCAAGCATGCCTCTGTTTGGGAAGAAAAACTGAAAGCGGCGGGGGAAGTATTACCCCGGTTTGTGCCCGGCTGGCGCACGCGCATGCTCGCCTGGGCGGCAAGGCGCTTTGGTGTAGGCGCGGTCTTGCCAACCATCACCGGGCTTGAGCAAAAAGACACGCGTAAGTACGCCAACGTGGAAGGTGCGGCAGAGATGGCCGCGGACGAAAACTCGCACGGGCGGCTGCTGCGCCAGGTGACCGGAAGTGTGAAAGGCGGGCTGGAAGGCGGAGCTGTGGCGCAGCTTGAAGGCCGCCACCGCGCCACCGGCGGCAACGCGCTGCGCGCGGCGGTGCTAGGTGCGAACGATGGGCTGGTCTCCAATCTTTCGCTGGTGATGGGCGTGGCAGGGGCGGAGCTGAACAACAACGCCATCCTCATCACCGGGCTGGCCGGGCTGCTGGCGGGCGCGTTCTCGATGGCGCTAGGCGAATGGCTTTCGGTGCAGAGTTCGCGCGAGCTGTACCAGCACCAGATTGGCATCGAAGAAGCCGAGCTGCTGGCTGCGCCAGAGGAAGAAGCCGAAGAACTGGCACTGATCTACGAGGCACGGGGGCTGCCCAAAGAGGACGCGCGCAAACTGGCGCAGCACATCATTGATGCGCCTGAGACCGCGCTGGAAACGCTGGCCCGCGAAGAACTCAACGTAGACATCGAGGAGTTGGGCGGTTCCGCCTGGGAAGCCGCGCTGACCTCGTTCGTCCTCTTCGCGGTAGGGGCGATCATCCCCGTCATCCCCTTCACCTTCCTTAGCGGCATGACCGCTGTCACCGCCAGTATGCTCTTTAGCGCGGTGGGCTTGTTTATCATTGGCAGCGGCATTACCCTGTTCACCGGACGCAGCATCTGGTTTTCCGGCACGCGGCAGGTGCTGTTTGGCCTGATTGCCGCCGCGATCACCTTCGGTATTGGCCGCCTGATTGGCGTAAACCTGGGCGGATAAGATGAATACTCGAAAAAGAACCGGCTGCGCCAAAATTCTCCTTGTCACCGTTGCCTCGCTAACCGGCTTGTGCCTCTTGCTGGCGGCCCTTTCAGCGGTGATCAATTCCAGCCAGCCTACTCGTTCCGCAGTCACCGACCGGTTGAGCGAGGTGGAAAAGGCGCGGTTGGCAGAGGCCATTCACCTGCGGCAGACACTCGGCAACGCGGTGCTGCCCGGTTGGGCTGAGGCGGATATTCCATTCATCGTTTACAACGAGGAGATGCTGTTTCTGATCGGTGTTGAAAATCCCGCGGATGGCTGGCAGAAGGTGCCGCAGGGAACGCAAGTCGGTGGAGCTTGGGAGGCCGTGCCCGGTGACAGCTTCTACGGCGAGACGTATTACCGCCAGAACTACCCTGCTCCCGGTGTGACCTCGCAGGCATTCACCGTGCAGGTGGGTGATCATTGGGCGGCGAGCCTGAGCACCTACGAATGGACGCGCATTGCACTGGTAGAGCAAATCGTCGGAGATTTTCCGACCCCGATTCGACAAATCATTCCCGCGCCGCTGCTGCGTGGCCTGCTGCTTCCGGGCAGCGACGCGTATGCCAGCATGTTCTTGCACGAAGCCACGCATGCTTACCAGGGCATCCGCGACCCCCAGCGCATCAACGCCGCGGAACGAGCAGCTCAGAAAACCGAGCCGCTTTACCCCTGGGAGGATGAGGCACACCGGGAAGCTTGGCAGGCGGAGCTGGATCTGCTGCACAATGCCATGCGAGCTGAAACACAGAAAGAAACACTGCGGCTGGCGCGTACCTTCCTCGACCATCGCGCGGAGCGGCGAAAGGCTGCTGGCTTATCGGACGACATGATTTCGCTGGAGCGGTTGAAGGAGTGGGAAGAGGGCATCGCCAAGTACAGCGAGCGGATGATCTATCTGCTGGCCATGCAAGAACCAGCCTACCAGCCGCTGCCCGAGGTGATGCAGGACGGCGATTTCCACAATTACCGGCAGGCACAGCAGAAATGGGACCAGGAAGTCGACCAGATGCGGCGCATGGCGGGTGATGCGGGCGACGGGCGGTTCTACTACACGGGGTTCGCCCAGGCCGTGCTGCTCGACCGGCTCTCTCCCGGCTGGAAAGACCGGCTATTCGACGAGAACATGTGGCTAGAAGATCTGCTCACAGAAGCAGTCAGTGAATGAATCAAAAACAGGTACGGCGCGCCGTACCTGTTTTTGATTCATTCACGATTTAGCGTTTTCCACCGTCCCAGGTGATGAAGGGCATGTTGACAACCACACCCGCGGGGCTGGTGGTCAGCTCGCCGGCGGTCTGCGCCGCCAGAACGTCTGATTCCGCTTTCAGCTCGCGCGCCTGCACGCCATCAGCCCATTTCACCAGAATGATTTGGCGCAGCGGCGAGTAACCCTCGCTGCCGGGCGGATTGTTGAATACATCCGGCTGGAAGCCCAGCGGGCCATCGCCTGTAACGCCGTTTTCAAACACGTACACGTTCGCCAGCGAACCTTCGGGCACTTCGGCCAGGGCGGGCACGTGCAGCACCGGCGAGTTCATCATGTTGGTCAGGGTCTCGGCGATCGCCTGATCCGACGCTTCGGTGTGGGTGAAGTAGATCTCTTTGCCTTCGGCATATGCTCTGCCTGCGGGAACCTGTGCATAGCTGCCTGCGGTCGCACCGCTCTGCGCATTGCAGGCGCTCAGTACGAAGGAGAGGATGACGATGGTGACCACGACGAGCATGGAGCGTTTGGTTTTGAAAGCACGGAACATTGGTGAAACTCCTGTAGTATTTGGGTGGATTACTGAATTTTCTTGCCACGCAGCCGCAGGCTGTTGGTGACGACAAACACACTGCTGAAGGCCATCGCGCCCGCCGCCAGGATTGGGATGAGATACCCAAGCGCCGCGGCAGGAATGAGGATCACGTTGTAGAAGAAAGCCCAGAACAGATTCTGCTTGATGGTGTTCATGGTAGCCCGCGAGAGGCGAATGGCCCGCGCCGCGCCGCGCAGATCGCCGCTGATGAGCACGACCGGGGCGGAAGCCATGGCGACATCTGCGCCGGTACCGATGGCAATGCCAACGTCAGCCTGCGCCAGGGCGGGCGCGTCGTTCACGCCGTCGCCGACCATCGCGGTCACCAGGCCCTGCGCTTGCAGTTTCTTCACCTCGGCGGCCTTATCGCCCGGCAGCACTTCCGCCAGCACAGTATCGATGCCAACCTGTTTCGCTATGGCCTGTGCGGTCTGCTGGTTGTCACCGGTGAGCATGGCGACCTTGATGCCCATCTTGTGGAGCTGCTGGATGGCTTCAACTGAACCATCCTTGACCGTGTCAGCGATGGCGATCGCCCCGGCGACGCAGTCATCCAGCGCCACCAGAACGGTGGTCTTGCCTTCGCCCTGCAAACGCTTCACCTCGGCGATCAGCGTGGCGGTTTCCATGCCGCGCTCGGTGAACATACGCGGGCTGCCAACGATTACCTTTACGCCGTCGACCTCCGCCTCGACGCCGTGCCCGGCGGTAGCAGCGAAGCCCTGCGGCTCCGAGAGCTTTAGTTCGCGGTTGCCGGCCTCAGCCACAATCGCCTCGCCCAATGGGTGCTCAGAGCCTTTTTCTACTGAGGCTGCCAGCCGCAGCAGTTCGTTTGCCGTCGTGCCGCGGCTGTCTGGCACAACGATATCGGTTACCGAAGGCTGACCACGGGTAATGGTGCCGGTCTTGTCCAGCACGATCATTTTTACGTGCCCGGCGCGTTCCAGGGCTTCCGACGATTTGAGCAAGATCCCCATCTCCGCGCCCTTGCCGGTACCCACCATCACGGCGGTGGGGGTCGCCAGGCCCATCGCGCAGGGGCAGGCGATCACCAGCACGGCGACCATCACGATTAGCGCGCGGGTGAAGGCATTCACGTCCGCGTTAATCGGCAGCGGCGGGCCAAAGAACATCCATGCACCAAAGGTGATTAGCGCAATCAGAACGACAACCGGCACAAAGTAGCTGGAGATGCGGTCAACCAGCTTCTGAATGGGAGCTTTCGAGCCTTGCGCCTCCTCCACCAGCCGGATGATCTGCGCCAGGGCAGTCTCCTTGCCGATCTTGGTGGCTTCGAACTTGATCATGCCCAGCTTGTTGAGCGTCGCGCCGATGACGGTTGTACCGGGACCCTTTTCTACCGGCAGCGATTCGCCGGTCAGCATCGACTCATCCACCGACGAGCGGCCTTCGACCACCACGCCGTCCACGGGGATCTTTTCACCAGGGCGGACCATGACAATATCGCCGACCAGCACTTCATCCACCGGAACTTCTTGCTCCTGCCCGTTGCGAATGATCCGGGCGCTCTTAGCGCGCAGCCCCATCAGCTTTTTGATGGCTTCACTGGTGCGGCCTTTGGCGCGCACTTCCAGCAGCTTGCCCAGCTTGATCAACACGATAATCACTGCGGCTGTCTCAAAGTAGACGTGCCCGCTAAACAATCCCATCGTGACAGGCAGCGAATAAATGAAAGCCGCGGAGGTGCCCAGCGCTACCAAAACATCCATATTCGCGGAACCATTGCGCAGCGACTTGTATGCTCCCACGTAGTACTGAGCGCCCACATAAAACTGCACCGGCAGCGCCAGCGCCAGCATCACCCACTTGATCCAGGCGGAGTGCGAGATTTCCATCGAGAGGAAGCCCAGGTCACCTGCCATGGCGATGATGAACAGTGGAATGGTGAAGATCAGGCCAATGATCAGGTGGCGCTTCTGCGTATCGATTTCTTTCTGGCGGGCGGCGGCTTCGGCATCTTCGGCATCGCCGCCGGTCTCCAGCACGTCAAAACCCGCAGCGGTAATTGCCCGGCGCAGGTCGGTCTGGCTGACCAGGGTGGGAATGTAGCGGATCGAAGCGCGCTCGGTGGTCAGGCTAACGCGCGCTTCGCGAACGCCCTCCAGCGCAGCCAGCGCCTTTTCCAGGCGGCGGGCGTCGTTGTCGTCGCTGAGGCGTTTAATAATGAGGTCGGCATCTCCCTCAGCCACCCCGTACCCGGCGTGCTGCACGCGGCCAATAAGGTCATCCAGGGTGGATACGAGCGGGTTAAACTCAACCGTTGCACGTTCAGAAGAAAGATTTACCGCGGCAGTCTGAACGCCGTTCACCTTCTTCAGGTTGCGCTCCACCGCGGCGGAGCAGTTGGCGCAGGTCATGCCGGTAATCGGTAGTGTGATGAGACGAGTTTCGGACATACAATCCTTTCGGTGGTTTGCTTGGGTTCATCCAATACTACCGTGTTGGTTGTGCGATTTCATGCGCCAATGCCACACACTTAATTAGGCATTATTGCTTATAGAACCGCAGCGCCTGAAGTGATAAACTCGTTTGAGCCATGTGGCATTCGCAAGCGGTTGCTATTTACAGGAGAAAATCAATTTGGTCAACATCCTGCTCGCATTTATTACAGGTATTACCACCGGCGGCCTGAGCTGCCTGGCAGTGCAAGGGGGGCTTCTCGCCAGCTCGCTGGCAAGCCAGATCGAGAAAGACCTTGGCTCTGCAGATCCTCAGGTGAAGCCAGCCAACAAGGTATCCAAACGGAAACAGCGCGAATTGGAAGCCCAGCTTGCTGCCAGCAAACGCCAGAGGCTCGCCCGCCCCATTGTGGCCTTTCTGGCTGCAAAACTTCTGGCCTATACCTTGCTTGGCTTTCTGCTAGGTCTGGTTGGTCAGGTCTTCCAGCTTTCTCCCTATGCGCGGGCGTTCTTGCAAATTGCCATTGGCATCTTTATGCTCGGCAATGCCCTGCGCATGCTGAACGTGCACCCTATCTTCCGTTATTTCGTCTTTGAGCCCCCGGCCTTTCTGCGCCGCAAGCTGCGCAAAACCGCCCAGGGAGCTGACGACTCTCTACTGACGCCCTTCTTCCTCGGCTTCATGACCGTGCTCATCCCCTGCGGCGTAACCCAGGCAATGATGGCAGTGGCCCTCAGCGCCGGCAGCCCCATAGAAGGCGCGGCGCTAATGTTCGCCTTCACCCTAGGCACCAGCCCGGTATTTTTTGCAGTGGCTTATTTCGCTACTCAGCTTGGCGCAAAAGTCGAAAAGCACTTTATGCGCTTTGCGGCGGTGGTGGTGCTCATCCTGGCCCTTGTGACCATCGACAGCGGCATCACGCTGGCCGGATCGCCTGTTTCGTTCACCCGCGCATTCAACAGTATCCTTGTTCCATCGCAGGGCGTACAGGCAGAAGCTCCATCACAAGGGCCGATCGAACCAGCAACCTCTGCTCCACAGGCAAACCCCAGCAGCAGTGACGGCAGTGTCATCACGGTGAAGGTGGAGAATTATGGGTATAATCCCGATGTGATCCATGCGAAGGCCGGCGAGCCGATTACGCTGCGGCTGGTAAGCGAGAACGTTCGCTCCTGCTCCCGCGCATTCGTCATTCCCTCGCTCGGCTTGCAGCAGATCCTCCCGCAGACCGGCGAGGTAGAAATCGAGATCCCAGCGCAAAAGGCGGGAACGGAAATGCCCTTTATGTGCTCGATGGCCATGTACACCGGAATCATTGTGTTCGATCTTTAGATGAGGATGCCAATGACCAAAAAAGTCACTTTGAAAATCAAAGGCATGGAATGCCCCAACTGCGCCATGATCCTGGAGCGAATTGAAGACAAAATGCCCGGCGTAGAGCTTGCCGAAGCCAGCTACCGCAAAGAGCAGTTGGTGGTGGCATTTGATGAAGGCAAGGTCACCCTGGGGCAGATTGAGGAAGAAGTGAAGCGCCTGGGTTACGAAGTCGAATCCATCAGCTAAACAAACAGAAATCTCCCCGTGTACCCCTTTTCCATCTCCCCTGAGGAAAAGGGGTACGGTCAATTAATGGAGTAGAATCATATAGATTTTGGGTTTTGAGTAGAACAATAAGAACGAAAC
>JAEYTI010000064.1 GCA_023434145.1 Chloroflexota bacterium
GCGATGCCGGGCGTTTTGCTGGTGCTAACTGCCAAAGACGTGCCGGTGAACGAGTATGGGTTGATTGCGCCGGACCAGCCGGTGCTGTGCGGACCGGGTTCGGCAAAGCCCCATGCAGACCGGGTGCGCTTCATCGGCGATCAGGTGGCACTGGTGGTGGCTGAGAGCGAAGCGATCGCCGCGAAGGCGCGTGACCTGATCGCGGTGGAGTACGAGGATCTGACGGTAGTCAGCGACCCGCTGGAGGCGATGAAGGAAGGCGCCACACTGCTGCACCCTGAGCATGACAGCAACGTGTTCGGCCATTACCGCATCCGCAAGGGCGACGTAGAAGCTGCATTCGCCGCTGCCGACGTGATTGTGGAAGGCGAATACCTCACGCCGGTTCAGGAACACGCCTATCTCCAGCCCGAGGCTGGGCTGGCCTATTACGACGAGGAAGGCCGCATTACCGTGCAGGTAGCGGGCCAATGGGCGCACGAAGACCAGGAACAGATTGCCCATTCGCTGGGGCTGCCGCTCGATCAGGTGCGCGTGATCTACCCTGCGATTGGCGGAGCCTTTGGCGGGCGCGAAGATATGTCGGTGCAGATCGTTCTGGCGCTGGCTGTGATGCGCTTACGCGAGCGCGGCATTGAACGCCCGGTGAAGAACGTCTGGACGCGCGAGGAATCGCTGATCGGCCACCACAAGCGCCATGCCTACGTCATCCGCGCGCGTTGGGGCGCTTCTCGTGACGGCAAGCTGGTCGCCGCGGAGGTGGATCTGGTGGAGGATGGCGGCGCTTACATGTACACCTCTACCAAAGTGATGGGCAACGCCACGCTGATGTGCACCGGCCCGTACGTGATCCCCAACGTCAAGGTCGATTCTTATGCCGTGTACACCAACAACGTCCCCGGCGGCGCGTTCCGCGGCTTTGGCGGGCCGCAGGCAGCTTTTGCAGCAGAGGCGCAGATAAACAAACTGGCGGAAGCGCTGGGTATGGACCCGGTGGAGATCCGTATGCGCAATCTGCTGGGCGAAGGCGATCTGCTCTCGGTCGGCACGCCCCTGCCCAAGGGCGTGAGTATCGCCAAGGTGGTAGAAAAGTGCGCCCTGGCTGCCGGTTGGAGCCACGGCGTGGATGGCTGGCACCGCCTGGATACGGGATACGCCAGCCTCACCGATCAACCGCACAAAAAGCGCGGGATTGGTTTTGCCTGTGCTTTCAAGAATGTGGGCTTTTCGTTTGGCGCGCCGGAGCATAGTTGGGCCACCGTTGAGCTGCGCGGCGCCGGCGAGATCGAGTCGGCGGTGCTGTATCATGCCGGGGCAGATTGCGGCCAGGGCGCGCATACAGCCTTTGCGCAAATGGCCGCCGAGGCGCTGGATCTGCCGCTGGAGAAGATCCAACTGGTTATGTCAGATACGGCGACCAGTAAATCCTCGGGCAGCGCGTCGGCCTCGCGCATGACGTTCATGGCGGGCAATTCGATTCGCGGCGCGGCCAGGGAAGCGCTGGAAAAATGGCAGAACGAAGAACGCCCTGCCATCGCGACCTACCAATACCGCCCGCCCGCGACTACTGCCTACCACCCCGAGACGGGCAAATCTGAGCCGAATTTCGCTTACGGATATGTAGCGGAGGCGGCGGAGGTGGAGGTAGACACCGAGACCGGCGAGGTGCGGCTGCTGCGCCTGATCTGCGCGGACGATGTGGGCAAGGCTGTCAACCCGCAGCAGGTGCAGGGGCAAATTGAGGGCGCCGTGGTGCAGGCCGCCGGATACGCGCTTATGGAGGATTTCATCCAGCGCGATGGGCAGTCACTGACTCGCGGGCTCTCTACCTACCTGATTCCCACCATTCTCGACATTCCCGGATCGGTCGAATCGCTGATCTTAGAATACCCCGACCCGATTGGGCCGTTCGGCGCGCGCGGCATGGGCGAGATGCCCTATCTGCCACTGGTACCGGCGGTGACTGCAGCGGTACACGAGGCGACCGGAGTATGGTTCGACGCGTTCCCGCTAACGGGCGAGCGCGTTCTGGCTGGGTTGGAAGAGAGCGGAGCGTAAGCGAATGGACTACCGGATTCTGGTGCGAGGCGGGGGCGACCTCGCCAGCGGTGTGATTGCCCGCCTGCACCGGGCCGGGTGGCTCGTGCTGGTTACGGAGCTTGCTTCTCCGCGAGCGGTACGGCGCTACGTTTCTTTTGCACAGGCTGTGTACGATGGAGAAATCCGCGTTGAAGATATTACCGCGCGGCTTGTAAAGAACCAAAGCGAAGCCGAGCAGGCGATTTCCGCCGGCATTGTACCGGTGATGGAAGATCTGCTCGCCGGTGCGCGGGAGTGGTTTGCGCCGCATGTGATCATCGACGCGCGTATGCGCAAGCAGCCCGGCGATCTGCCGCTGGATGCAGCTCCGTTAATGCTGGGCCTGGGGCCGGGCTTTACCGCGCGGGTCGACTGCCACGCGGTCATTGAAACCAACCGCGGGCCGTTCCTCGGGCGGGTGATCTGGCAAGGGCAGGCCCAGGCGGACACCGGGATTCCAGAATTTGTGGGGACGAAGGGCGCTGAACGCGTGCTGCGCGCGCCGGTTGCGGGGGTGGTGCTGGCACGGGCAGAGATTGGCGCGCAGGTGCTTGCCGGAGAAGTGCTGGCGGAAGTGGACGGGGCAGCCGTACTTGCGCCGTTTGACGGCGTGCTGCGCGGGCTTGTGCAAAGCGGGCTAGAAGTTGGCGCGGGCGAAAAGATCGGTGATGTGGACCCGCGCGGGGACCCGCGCCTGAGCCGGTTGATTTCTGACAAGGCGCTGGCGATTGGCGGGGGCGTGCTGGAAGCGGTGCTCGCCGCGCCACAACTGCGGCAAAAGCGCCCGCTGCAGGGTTTGGTGGAATGAACCTGCGCCGCGCCTTCCGACTGACTCCGCCGCTGCGGATTGCTTTGGTGGGCGCGGGCGGCAAGACGACGGCCCTGTTTCAGCTAGCCCGGGCTGTCGAGCCGCCGGTGCTGGTGACGGCATCGACCCACCTGGGCCTGTGGCAGGCGGAACTGGCAGACCGGCACTGTATCGTCACCCGCGCGGCGGACGTTGATGGCTTCGCCGGGCAAATCGAAGGCGTGACGCTGTTCACCGGGCCGGAAGGGAAGGACGAGCGCCTGGGTGGTTTAGACACGGAAACGCTGAACGCGGTTGCAGATCTTGCCAGGCGGCTGGGCTTTAGTGTGCTGGTAGAAGCGGATGGATCGCGCCGCAAGCCGCTAAAGGCGCCCGCTGAACACGAACCGGTTGTGCCAGAATGGGCGGATACGGTGATCGTCTGCGCCGGGTTGAGCGGGCTGGGCAAACCGCTGGGCGAGGAGGTTGTTCATCGCCCGGAACGATTCGCGGATTTGAGCGGTATGGGGTTGGGTGAGAGGGTCACGGGGGCTGCACTGGCAACCGTGTTGCTGAGTGAGCGGGGCGGGCTGAAGGGCATCCCCGCGGGTGCGCGCAAGGTGGCGCTGCTCAACCAGGCGGATACTGCCGAGATTGCGGCACAGGCGACGCAAATGGCCGATTCGCTGCTAGCGGGTTTTGATGCTGTCGTCATCGCAGCGTTGGAGCAGCAGAAAATCCACCGCGTAGTCGAGCCGTGCGCGGGAATTCTGCTGGCGGCAGGCGGATCGACCCGCTATGGACAGCCGAAGATGCTGCTGCCGTGGCGCGGTAAACCGCTGATCCGCCACGCGGCAGAGGCGGCGCTGGCTGGTGGGCTCTCCCCGGTAATCGTGGTGACCGGTGCAGTGGACAATCCGCTGCGCGAGGCGCTGGCTGGGCTGGCGGTTGAATTCGCGCCAAACCCGCTCTGGCAGGAAGGGCAGTCTACCTCGCTGCGGGCGGGTATCCATGCGCTTTCCAATCGAATAGGATCGGCGGTGTTTCTGCTTGCGGATCAACCGTTCGTTACGCCGGAACTGGTGCGCGCGCTCCGCGACCGCCATGCGGAGACCTTAGCCCCTGTGATTGCCCCGCGGGTCGGGGACAGGCGGGGCAACCCGGTGCTGTTCGACCGCGATACGTTTGCCGATTTGCTGGCCCTGCGAGGCGATACCGGCGGGCGGGCCATCTTCCAGAAAACACGGATGACCTATCTCGATTGGCCGGACGCCAATCTGCTGCTAGACGTGGACACACCTGAGGATTATGCGCATTTGAAGGAGGCCGAATGACTCAACATACCGGAATGGTTGGGATTGCCGCAGTTGTGCTGGCGGCAGGTCGATCGCAGCGCATGGGCGAGCCAAAACTGGTGCTGCCGCTGGAAGGCCAGACGGTGATCGAGAAAGTGGTTGGGGCGCTGCACGAGGCCGGGGTATCTGAGATTGTTGTGGTAACTGGGGCTGCGGAAGAACAGGTGCGCTCGGCACTGGAGGGCACCTCCGCGCGGATGGTGCACAATCCACAGTACGAGAAGTCTGAAATGCTCACCTCGCTGCAAACCGGCATCCGCGCGCTGACTGCGGACGCGAAAGCGCTGCTGGTGGTGTTGGGTGACCAGCCCACCATTGCGACGGACGTTGTGCAGTCGGTCGTGGATACGTATCATTCGCACGGCGCGCTGCTGGTCGTACCAAGCTACCAAATGCGTCGCGGGCACCCGTGGCTGGCAGACCGCTCGCTATGGGCCGATCTGCTGGCTCTGGATGAAACCCAGACCATGCGCGACTTCCTCAACGCGCACGCGAAGGAGATCGACTACGTTACGGTCGATTCGCCGGGCATTCTGATGGATCTGGATACGCCGGAAGATTACAAGCGGCTGACGGAATAAATACCAGCGTTTACAACCTCGCAGCCCCATGAATGAAAGAAAAAGGGTGTTTCGAAAAATTGTGCAGCAATTTTTCGAAACACCCTTTTTCTTTTAGGTCAATATCCTAGCCCCAAACAGCATCCGTGAGCGCGGGTAGAAACAGCCCGGCCGGGTAAGCGCAGTAATACTTCGCATAGACACTCAGGGGCGTGGGCTGCGGGTTGACCTCCACGATGGTTGCTCCGGAGCGCAGGGCCTCGTAGGGCAGCGAGGCGGCAGGCTCCACTACGCCCGACGTGCCGACGGAGAAGAACAGATCGGCGGCGCGGCTGGCATCCAGGGCTGCTTTCAGTGCGCCCTTTGGCAGGGCTTCGCCGAACCAAACCACGTCTGGGCGGAGCGGGCTGGCGCATTCGGGGCAGGCGGGCAGCGGATCGGCAGGCCAGCCGGTTTGCGTGTGCCGGCAGGTGGGGGAGGTGCAGCGCAGGCGGTTGATCTGTCCGTGCAACTCGATGATGTTCTGTGAACCCGCCTGCATGTGCAGCCCATCCACGTTTTGGGTGATAAGGGTGAAGCCGGGCAGGCGCTGCTCTATCTCAGCCAGAGCGTGATGCCCCGGGTTAGGCGCGGAGCGGGCTACCAGTTCGGAGCGCCAGCGGTACCAATCCATCACCAGCCGCGGATTCTCAGCGAAGGCCTCTGGGGTGGCAAGCTGGGTGGGGTTGTACTGTGCCCACAGCCCGGTTTGCGAGTCGCGGAAGGTGGGAATGCCGCTTTCGGCGGAAATGCCCGCCCCGGTCAGCACGACAACCGATTTTGCACGGCGCAGTGTCTCAACCAGATCATCTGGGACGGAAACGGGGTTGGGATGGGTCATAGTGGCTTATCTCCCAGGGGCCAGAACGGTTTCGATGGCTTTCAGCAGCGCCCCAGTGTCATCCGTGCCCTCGGGCAAGAGAACGTCTGGCTGAATGCCGTTGCTGCCGATTTTCGGCTCCAGTCCCGGCACCCACCACTGCGCGGCGGTTACGTGCAAGCTGGAGCCATCCGAAAGGCTAAAGACCAGTTGGATGCTGTCTTTGCCGTAGGTGCGCGTGCCGACGATGGGGCCGCGCGCGTGGCCTTTGATCGCCCCGGCAAAGATCTCCGCGGCAGAGGCGGTACCCTGGTTGACCAGCACCACGATGGGCAGATCTACGAACGATCCGGGCCGGTCGACTTTGAAGGATTTCACATCTTCCCCGCGGTACTGCTGCTCGATCACCGTACCCGACTCGAGGAACAGGCGAGCGGTGTCGACGCCAGCTTCTACCAGCCCGCCGCCGTTATTGCGCACGTCAATCACGAAGTGCGTTGCACCGCGGCTTTGCAGATCTTCGATGGCTCGGGTGGCTTCATCGGGGGTGGTGTCGGCGATCACGTGGATGTTGATAATGCCAACCCGCGCATCCTCAGAGGCAAGATTCCACGTGATGGAGGGCAGGGCTACTTCCGCGCGGACAATGGATAGCTCAATGGGTTCGTAATCCGGCTGGCGGCCAACGGTGATCATTACTCTTGTGCCGACAGTGCCTCGAACTGCTGCCTGGATCTCGTCGGTGGTTGACTCGGGCGTTATTGCGAGCTTTTCTACCGCCAGCAGCCGGTCGCCTTCCTGCATTCCGGCGGAAATGGCTGGGGAGTCGGGCAGGGGATAGAGATAGACATAATTCTCCGCGTCACGCTCGATCCGCACGCCGATGCCGCCAAACCGGCCCGCGAGCTGGTTGGTTTGCAGCTCGTGCTGGGGCGGCTCTACGAAGGTCGTGAATGGCTCGTTATAGACCTGGAGCATGCCGCGGATCATGCCGTATTCCAGCTTGCTCTCCTCCGGCAGGGGGAAGAAGGCATTCTCCTCCAGGATGCGCTTTGCCTCGCTTAACAGGGGCAGGGGCGCATCTGGTAGGATCTCTTTGACGTTGATGCCGGGGATTTCGAATTCAGGCAGAGCGTAGCGCCACTCGTAGAACAAGAATCCACCCATAAAGGCGGTGGCGACGATCAGCAGTTGCAGTATGGCAAACAACACCAGCAGGACCACCGAGAATGGGCGCGTTCGGGCGGGTGTGGTTGAAATATCACGTTGCATTACAGTTCCTCAATCATTGATGGGAATATAAACCGTTATGCGAGTAGTATAATCGGTAATTTGAAATTCGACATCACCCTGCCGGAGAGGGGGGAGTAGTTTCCAGGTAATGCGGGCAGGCGGCCCACCTGCCCGCATTACCTGAAAACTTTACCGCGCTTCTCCGGAGCGCAGAGACGCCAACAAAATTGATGGGATGGGAGTTGTTTATTATGGTCCGAAAGATCGCGGCATGGAAGCTGGGGACGGAAACCCCTGAACCCGAGGCACTGGAAATTGTAGCGGAGACGCTGGACGAAGGTACAAGAAAACTTCCCGGCGGTGGGTATACCACCTTTCGCACGTTTGACCGCTTCCGCGTGCTGCGGCTGCACGAACACTTCGAGCGCCTGGAAGAAACAGCTCGGCTGGCGGGGAAGCCGGTACAGCTCAATGCCTCTTGTCTCCGCCACAGCCTGCGCATGGCGCTGGAGTCGTTCCCTGCTGCCGAATCGCGGGTGCGGTTGTCGCTGGATCTGGAAGACCGGCTGGGTACTGTTTACGCGCTGGCGGAGGTGCTGCACGTTCCGGCATCGGAGGCGTATGTTCACGGAGTAAGAGCCGTAACGCGCACCCTGCACCGCAATAATCCGAAAGCCAAACTGACTAACTTTATCGCTACGGCGTCGGAGGTGCGAAAAACCCTGCCTGCGGGAGTTGAGGAGGCGCTGATGATTGGCGGAGATGGGCGCGTTCTAGAGGGACTGAGCAGTAACTTCTTTGGCGTGCGCGGCGGCGTGGTTTGGACGGCGGAAGAGGGGGTGCTGTCGGGCATCACGCGCGCGCTGGTGCTGGATGAGATTCGCATGCAGGGCATCCCGCTGCGATTGGAGGGTGTGCCGGTGGAGGAAATCGCTGGGCTAGACGAGGCGTTCATCACCAGCGCCAGCCGGGCCGTGCTCCCGGTGACGGTGATCGACGACCGCTCGGTGGGGAGTGGTACGCCGGGACCCGTTACGAAGCGGTTGATGGAAGGCTATAAGGCAAGAATTGAGGCGGCGTTGGAGGAGATCAACTGATTCCGCGGAAAGGATGTGTCGATCCCCTATAGGGGACCCTCATCCTCTGCCGTCTCTTCGTCCGTAAAGGGCACCGGATCCAGACGACCCGCTTCCATATCCTGCAAAAGCTGCCGGGCTTCCTCCTCGCGGTTGGTGGGAACATAGATTTTCGCTCTCCCCAGCGTGCCGATGGTCAGGCCGAAGGCAATCCCAGCGGATTCCTGACTCACAAAAGCCGGGATGCCTTTTGCCTCCAGCATCAGGCGGACGGACTCACCTGCCAGCATGCCGGATGCCTCATATACAGCGATATACTCGGTTGAATCGGGTTGGTTATCCATGCAGCTATCCTCCGGTTTTAGATCCCATTGATCGGTAAACGCGCTGATGCAGCCGGCCCACGCGGCGCTCAATCTCTTTCTCTGTCGCTCGGCCAGCTTGCTCCCAGGTATAGCGGCCCCGCAGCAATTCAAGCGCTTTATTGGCCCACAGCAGCGCTTCGGATGGGTTGCGCTCGTGGTGCTCGTAGTATTTGGAAAGCTCAATGCACGCGGCGAGCTTTCCGTGCGCGGCGGCCTTCTGCCACAAATGAACCGCTTTCTCCCAGTCGCCCTGGCGGCGGCGCATCAGCGCGTAGCGCTCCATGGTTTTAAAGAAAATTTCCTCGGGCAGATCGCCCTGATCCAGCGCGCGCTCGTAGAGTGCCGCAGCGTCTTCGATGCGGCCCATTTCTTCATACAGGCGGGCGATGGCAGCCATATCAAACCCCGAGCCAACCGCGTTTTGTAAGGGATTATGCAGCAGCCCGGCGATGTGGTTGTACAGCGCCGCCAGCGAAAGTATATCGATGGCATTGTGGTAGAAAATGCCGCTGAGCGGGCGGGCATCGCCGGTGCGCAGATATTCAAAGTACATATCGGGAATCATCCAGCCAGGGATATCTTCGCCAGAGCGGTAGTACTGGACGATCTCACGCTCCAACTCGCCGAGGGCGCGGCTGGGCAGGCGGTCGCGCCACAGCTTGCGCGCGATGTGCAGCACGTCTAGATGCTCAAAGCGGTCAAAGGGGATGGAGATGCCGTTCATTACACAGCGGGTATTGAGCAGCGGCAGGTCGAACGTTTTCCCGTTGAAGGTAACCACTACGTCAAAGCGCGAGAGGAATTGGTCGAGCGCGGCGAGCAGGGCCGCCTCTTGGGCGGGGTCGCGCATGAAGAATTGAACCAGGGTAAAGCCAGCTTCTGTGCGGTATCCGATGCCAATGAGGAAGGCATAAGTGCCGGTGCCGCCCATCAGGCCGGAGGTCTCGGTATCGAGGAAAACAACGTTGCGGCAGCCGTCCACGCAGATTTTGGGTGTATTCGCATAGGCAGCAAGGACGGACATATCCTGCGAGTCGCACAGTGGTACGAGGCCGTGGCGGTGCTCGGCGGTGTAGGACTGCTCGGTGATAAATGCCAGCCCGTACATGGTCTCCAGGTCGCTGCCCTGGATGACAGACTCGATCCCAAGGTCTGAAAGGCGCGGCTTGGGCTTCGCTTGCCCTGGGCCTACCTGCACGCCCATCGATTTCAGCTTATCGAAAAGGGATTCGTCCATGCCTAAGTTCCCTCAGCACCGATCACCGCATCTGCGGACAGCGCGGTGAGGATCGCCAACGTCTCTTCTTTGCCACCCACGCCGTTTGGGCCAGCCGGGCCAACACACGAGGGGCAGCCGTTCTGGCAGCCGCAGGCGGCGACCAGCTCGCGGGCGCGGTGGATCAGCTCGTCGTGCAGATCATAGAGCGCATCTGCCAGACCAATGCCCGCCGGAACCATGTCGTACAGCACCACGGCGGGCTGCTTATCGACCAGCGGTGAGAGCGGGTCGCTTTGCGCGCCCAGGTCGCTTACGTCGCACATGAGGAAGAGCGGGGCCAGGTTGAGCAGCACATAGTTGAGTCCGGCGAGGCCCGAGCGAATCTTGACGCCCATCTCTACGCGCTGATGGCAAGGTGGGCAGAGCGTCACCAGGTTGTCGAGCTGGTGCGCCTGTTCGATAGAAGTGAAGTTCTTAAACGGCACCTTGTGATGCACGTGGAAAGGCTTCTCATTCTGCACCGCGCCACAGGACTGGCAGGTGAAGTTATCGCGCTGGATTGCCACGCGGCGAATGCGCGCCCAGTTGGGGCCGTAATCATTCGGGTCGCTGTTCCATAGGCCCGATCCGCGCAGGTGGTCGACCGTGCCGCTGCCCAACCCAATCCAGTAGCCGGTGGTGCGGAGCTGAGTGGCAGGCAGATCCAGCTCGCCTTCGCCCAGGTTCTCGTTGGTGTACCAGCGGATGCGGCGGTAGCCGGTGACCTGGGTGGTCACCATGATCTCGCCAAAGTGCTTTATTCCGCCGCGCACTTCGGTTTGGCGCAGCAGCGAGAGTTTTTCAATCTCAACGTTCTTTTTCGGCTCGGTGTAATAATCCGCCTGGGTTGGCTTGAGCCGCGCGGTGGAATGCTCTAAATCCAACTCTTCCACTTCGTAGCTCTGCCCGGCATGCAGGTAAATGGCCTGCGGGTGTGCCATCCACAGGGCGCTTTCTTTATCCACCTCGCCGATGGTGCGCATTCCCGTGAGTGTGGGGAGTTGGAGCAGCACCGGCTGGGGTGAGGAAGAGCGCAGCGAGACGGCTTCGGCGGGGTACTTGTCTGCCATCCAGAAATATTTATCGGCCGACCTGTGCAACTCACCGGTTTGAGTCAGCAGGTCGAGGATCGATGCCAGTAGATCGGGCGAGAGCCGCCCGAACGGCTCGCCCGCGCGGAAGGGAAGCTCGAAGGCGGCGCAGCGCAGGTGCTGGAGCAGAATCAGCAGATTGTCGGGGTTGATCAACGCGTGTTCGGGCGAGCGGTCGAACACAAACTCGGGGTGCTGCATGAGGAACTGGTCGAGCGGGTTAGAGGATGCGACCAGCACCGCCAGCGAACTGCCCGCCTTGCGCCCGGCGCGCCCGGCTTGCTGGCGGGTAGAGGCGATGGTACCCGGATAACCGACCAGCATCACGGCATCCATGCTGCCGATGTCGATGCCCAGCTCCAGCGCGTTTGTGGCGACCACGGCGCGCGCCTCACCCGAGCGCAGCGAACGTTCGATCTCGCGCCGTTCGGTGGGCAGATAACCAGAACGGTACGAGCGCACTTCCTCCGGCGTTCCAGAATTCTGCTGCTGCAAGTACATCAGCATCATCTCGACCATGCGGCGCGTGCGGCAGAACAGCAGAGTCTGCACGCCGCCGCTGAGCAGGTCGCCCGTCAGGCGGATGCTCTCGCTCATGGCAGAGGCGCGCAGGCCCAGCTCGGGGTTAACGATGGGCGGGTTGTAGAGCAGGAAAAAACGCTTGCCTTTCGGTGAGCCATCCTGATCGACCACCGAAACCGGCATCTCGGTCAGGCGCTCTGCCAGCGCGCCGGGGTTGGCGATGGTGGCAGAGGTAAGGAAGAACTGCGGAAAGGAGCCGTAAAAGGCTGCCACGCGCTTGAGGCGGCGGATGAGGTTGGCAATGTGCGAACCAAAAACGCCACGGTACACGTGGATCTCGTCGATGACGACATAGCGCAGGCTGCGGAAGAAATCGGCCCAGCGGGTGTGGTGCGGCAAAATGCCCGTGTGCAGCATATCGGGATTGGAGAGGATCAGGCGGGCCTTTTGACGCAGGGCCGGGCGGTCAGCCTGAGGCGTATCGCCATCATAGACTGCGGCGGAAATCGGCGCGCGCCCGTCCTGAGGCGTATCGCCATCATAGACTGCGGCGGAAATCGGCGCGCGCCCGTCCTGCGAGAGGAAGGCGGCAGCATCTGTGAGCCCCTGGAATTGATCCTGTGTGAGCGCTTTGGTGGGAAAGAGGTACAGCGCGCGTGAATCCGAGGTGCGCAGGGCCCGGTCGAGAATGGGCAGGTTGTAGCACAACGTTTTGCCCGAGGCCGTGCCGGTTACTACTACCACGTTCTTGCCATCCCGTGACTCGTTCCAGGAATCGACCTGGTGCGAATACAGCCTGGAGATGCCGCGCGCCTCGAGATAGCGTGCCAGCAGCGGGTGCAGATCCGTTGGGAAGGGGGCGGTCTGGGCGGCGCGTTCCGGATCCACGTGCCAGTCGACCACATTTGAGGACACGGTTTGCTCGCGCGACCACAGGTCGAGGATTCGGGATGGCGGAACGGATAGGCTTGTGTTCATAGAGGAATTGGACGCAGGTAAAACAATAACATCTGTTCTGTTTTTACCCTATTTTAGAACAAATATCAAGGAGAGTGTATCGTTCGGGTGCATTTCAGTTCGGGTGAAGTTTTGTGATGGCAGTCTGGTGATGCTCTGCATCACCAGACTGCCATCACAAAACTGAAATACACGCGTATCGTTCTTGTTACCCAAGCTGAAAAGTGTTTGTTAATCGATGACTGGTTCAATCCCTGATATACTCGTAGTAATCCATTTTCTGAGGAATTTTATGAATCCGATCACGATCATACTCTTCGCTGCGCTGGGCTGGCTGTTGGGCGCGCTGGTAAACTATTTGAGCGATGTGCTGCCGGAGACGCGCCGGTTTACGCCCGCGCTTTGCCCAAAGTGCCGCGCGCGCTGGTCCCTGATCGATTATCTATTGATGGTGCCCTGCCGCGCCTGCGGAAAGCGCCGGGGCGTGCGCGCGTGGGTTGTGCAGATCGCATTCGTGGCGATGGCAGCAGGCTCGGCGCTTTACCCGCCCGAACGCACGGGCACCTGGGCTACCCTGGCGCTGCTGGTGTTCTTCGGTGTGGTGGCAGTGATCGACATCGAGCATCGCATCATCATGCACCCGGTAAGCATGGTTGGGGCAGTGCTGGGGGGCGCGGTGGGCATTTGGCTGCATGGCTGGCTGCCGACCCTGATTGGCGGCGTGGCTGGGTTCGGGATCATGTTTGCCCTGTACTATCTTGGCGCGTTGCTGGCCCGCTGGATTGGCCGCTTGCGCAAACAGGAGATCGACGAAGAAGCGTTGGGCTTTGGTGACGTGACGCTCAGCGGCGTGCTGGGGCTGCTGCTTGGCTGGCCGGGTATCGTCGCAGGCCTGATCTACGCCGTTCTGCTGGGCGGACTCGTCTCGCTGATTGTGATCGCCTACCAGTTTGCCGTACGGCGCTACCAGGCGTTCCAGGCCATTCCTTACGGACCGTTCCTACTGATAGCTGCGGTAATTCTGCTATTCTTGCAGTAGCCGAAACCAAGTTCTAATCTAAACCTGTTCAGTTTTGGGGTATCCGGTTGATGCAAAGCATCAACCGGATACCCCATTTACCTTTCAGTTTGGGAGAAGTTTTGTGGTAGCAGTCTGGTGATGTTGAGCATCACCAGACTGCTACCACAAAACTGAAAGACACCTCTTTCATAAAGAAGGCTCTTTGGGAGCTGCCGTGGTTGTAGGGAGAGGTTGCGCTGCAACCTCGCCCTACAACCACGGCAAAACCCAGAGACCCATAAAGAACCAGTAGAAATCCTAGCCGTTTCTTGTTATAATAGAAAAAAAGTTCTATTATTGTCGCGGTCCAATGGACCTGTTTCGAAC
>JAEYTI010000125.1 GCA_023434145.1 Chloroflexota bacterium
AACCTGGCCATCTCCATCATCCGTAAGGCAGCCTACCCTTTTATGACGGATGCTTGGGCGGACATATCCGCCCAGCCGGATCTTGGCCTTTCCCTTCTCCAAAAATGATAGCGTTGAAAAGCCCTGCAGCGATGGCATGAGACGGGAGTTTTATGTCGCACTTCGTGCGACATAAAACTCCCTGATTTTTTTAAGGCGGGCTCAGCCCGCCTTTCACGACCGACCACTGTTATGTGCAGCGCTACCATGTGTTGCGGCTACAGGTCAAGAACTTCCAATGTAATTCGTGGAAGTTTTCTACACCTTCGCCCCAGCTTTCAGAATTGTAACCTCTGGCTAAGCAAAGTGTCGGGCAGCGGAACATTCCAGCGTTGTATAATCGCTTTGTCAATTATTTTCTTTATAAGTGTTCATTCCGCTAACTTTTCCTATTTATTGAAGAGGTTGTCTATGCCTGAATCTGCGCCAAAGAAAACGTTCATTCGCACCGTACTCACAGAAGACTGGCAGGCGGTGATCATCGCATTTCTCCTGATTTTGCTCTCGGCGGTGGGTGTACTGGGACAAAACGGCATCCGGATCGGGTTTTAAGGGGTACTGACTGATGAATAAAGCAATTGACCGGGGGGCAGCCTCCCCGAAGGAAGAGGCGCCTTCGCAGTCGCCTGCCTGGCTGCGCGTGTTCTCAGGGGTGGCAGTGGTGGTGCTGCTTTCCGCCGCTGCATGGTGGATTACGCAGCAGGTTTATGGGTTGAAGCTGCCATTTGGAATTCCCGGTAAGGTGCTGGAATATCCGCTTTGGGCGGCGATTGCCGGCCTGGTTGGCGGACAAGCCCTCCGGCTGGCAGGCGCGCGCGAATATGTTCGTCCTGGCATCCGCACGGAGCTGTTCCTCAAGATCGGCCTGGTGCTGATGGGTGCGACGATCAACCTGGGACTGATTCTTTCAGCGGTGCGCGGGGCGATTGTGCAGTCGCTGGTGATGATCCCGGCTGTGTTCTTCTTCGCCTGGTGGGTATCCGGCAAGTTTGGGCTGGAATCGAAACTGCGGGCGGTGATGTCGATGGCGTTGGCGGTGTGCGGGGTTTCCGCGGCCATCGCGGCGGCAGGATCGGTCTCGGCAAAGAAGGAGCAGGTAACCTACGTCACCGGGCTGGTGATCGTGGTGGCGCTGCCGATGATGGTGATCGCACCGCTGATCGGCCAGGCGATGAACCTACCCGATGTGGTAGCGGGGGCCTGGTTCGGCGGCAACATCGACACGACCGCCGCGGTAATGGGCGCGGGCACGATCTATGGCGAAAAGGCCCAGGAGATAGCTTCCATCGTCAAATCGACCCAGAACAGCCTGATTGGGATCGTAGCCTTCGTGCTGGCGATGGTCTTCGCCGGGCAGGGAGCGCAGGGAAGCAAGCCCAGCCTGCGCATGGTGTGGGATCGCTTTCCTAAGTTTGTGCTGGGATTCGTCGCGGCCTCGTTCTTATTCTCGCTGGGATGGATCGATGGCGGCAAAGGCTCCGCGATCGACGCGCTGAAAAACTGGGCCTTTACCTTTGCGTTTGTGGCAATGGGTATTGACTTTTCGGTTGGCGCATTCCGCGCAATGGGCTGGCGGCCCGTGGCGGTCTTCCTGCTGGTGACAGTGTTCAACACGCTGCTGGCGCTGCTGGTTGCCTGGGTGATCTTCACCTATTTGCTGCCGGTTGGGATGTAGGCGGAACTGGCCACGAGACGGTAGCAATCTCAGCGTTGCAGACGGACTGCGTACGGAAATCGCGTAGGGGTACGCCGCGCGTCGCGCACAGCAGCGTGGCAATTACCACACCGTGGGCAACGATGATTACGTTTCCCTGTGGGTGACGCTGCGCGAACCAGTTCATCGCCTGGGTGGCTCGCTCAGCTACCTGAGCAACCGACTCTCCGCCAGGGGCGTGGGGGACGTTTGGGTCGGCTACTTGGGTGCTGTCGTTCATCACTGCGCGCTCCTGCCGGACTTCGGCATGCAGCCGGCCCTGCCACTGGCCCAGGTTGATCTCGCGCAGCCGTGGGTCGAGCTGCAGGTTCAAGGATAAAAGGCGAGCGACGATTTCTGCTGTTTGCCGGGCGCGCAGCAAATCGCTGCTGTAGATGGCTGCAAACTCCTGCGCAGAAGCGGCAATGCTTTGCGCGGCTGCTTCGGCTTGCGTCAGCCCCTCGGCATTGAGGGGAATATCCAACTGGCCCTGGTAACGGCCTTCTTTGTTCCAATCGGTTTGCCCGTGACGAATAAACCAGAATGTTGTCATAATCCTCGGTGAGTTTGCACGCGGTCCCTCTTTATAAGGTCTCTGGGGTTTGCAGTGGTTGTAGGGAGAAGTTGCAGCGCAACCTCTCCCTACAACCACTGCAAACCCCAAAGAGCCTCTTTATAGGTTCTTAATAAGATTTATACAGATGTAAATTTTACCTGTGTTGTCGTCATTTGCCGGGCGTGGTAGAATCTACTCAGGGAATGGCTTGCAGAAAATCCCGGCAGACCTTCCTGTACGAGGGATGGAGTCGAACATTAGCGCACGATCGTTTGCCTGGCACGACTTAATAACATTCTACCGGTACCGCCGTCAACTGGTGTGTACCAACAGTGCTCAAGCGCTGACTCACGGCAGCCCGGTTGGGCCGCTAGCGCTGCTCTCGCGCCTGAACCCGTCATTGGGCAGCTATACCGCCATTTGCAACGCTAAGGATGGCGGTACTCCCCTGATTGGGCAGATCCAGTATACCGCCGGTGACCGTTCTGCGCACTTGCTGTTCCTGATGCCCGACGATGCGCTGGACCAGCCGCACCTGATGCACTTGTTGGAAAGATTTGCCGTACAGGCAGGGAACTGGGGGGCCTTCCACCTGCTGGCGGAGGTTGATGAAAGCAGCTGCGCAATGGAAGGGCTGCGCCGGTCTGGCTTTTCGGTGTATGCCTGGCAGCGCATTTGGAAATTTTCTCCCAGCGGAGAAGCGGCAGCCAAAAACGGTCTGGGAAAGAACGGTAAGCACAAAGAGAAAAACGGGTCGTCACTATGGCGCCCCGCTGCAAGCGTTGACGAGGTTGCCATCCGCAATCTGTATCAATCCCTCGTACCGCCGCTGGTGCAGTCCGCGGAGCCGCTCAGCGTGCGGCGGCTGTCGGGCTGGGTGTACCGGCAGGAGGGCGAAATTTTGGCGTATGTAGAGGGGATCTATGGGCCAAATGGAATTTATCTTCAGCCGTTGATACACCCGGCGGTAGAGAACGTCAGCCAGGTGCTGTGCAATTTGCTGTGCAACCAGCCCAGCCAGCTTGGCCGCCCAATTTATCTGTCGATCCGGTCGTACCAGGCCTGGCTAGAGACGGTTGTTCGCGACCTGGAATGCCAGGTTGGGCCGCGCCAGGCGCTAATGGTGAAGCACCTCGTCCTCCAGCAGCGGGTGGCGGTTACGGCGACGCGCCACTCGGTTCTGGAAAAATACGCCGCAGAGCCGTCCGTGCCAATGGTGCGCAATTCCACGGCGAATAAGTGAGGCTAGGGGGACATTGGTGGTCAAAGACGTGATTACCGGGTACAATAGGTTTTCATGTTCAAAATGTAACTTTTGATGTGGTTTGAGGTGGCAGGCGCGCCTATCAACTCAAAATACATCAAACTTCGAACATCTCTCGCAAGCTAGAGGTTTTACGTAAGAACGTATGTCACAAAAACGAATCACGGATGATTTACAAGCCCTCATCAGCGTGCTGCCAACGCAGATTGCCAGATCGATAGGCAATGGCAGCAGCGACAATCTCATCGAGATCGTAATGGACCTGGGACGCCGCCCGATGGCGCGTTTCTCTGATGGCGAGAAGGATCTGTCGGAGGGGGAGGTCTCACGCGCGGACATCGACTTTGTCGTCGAACACATTGGCGACTTTGACGCTGATAACCGCGCCGGGCTGGAGCGCACCCTACACCGCATCTCGGGCATCCGCAACCGGCGAGGCAGCATAGTAGGCCTGACCGCCCGCGTGGGGCGCGCCGTTTATGGGACCATCGATATCATCGAGGATCTGGTGCAGTCGGGGAAGAGTATCCTCATTTTGGGGCGCCCCGGTATTGGAAAGACAACTATCCTGCGCGAGGCCGCCCGCATTCTCTCTGAGCGTAACCGCGTTATCATCGTCGATACGTCGAACGAAATTGGCGGCGACGGTGACGTGCCGCACCCAGCGGTAGGGCGCGCGCGCCGCATGCAGGTGGCAACTCCTTCGCTCCAGCATGAGGTGATGATTGAGGCGGTAGAAAATCACAATCCCGAGGTGATCGTCATCGACGAAATTGGGCGCGAGCTGGAAGCGCTGGCTGCCCGCACGATCGCTGAGCGCGGCGTGCAGCTTATTGGCACCGCGCACGGCCGTACCCTGGAAAACCTGCTGCTCAACCCGACCCTCTCGGACTTGGTTGGCGGCATCGAGGCAGTGACGCTCTCTGATGAAGAAGCGCGCCGCCGGGGCACGCAGAAGACGGTGCTGGAGCGTCGCGCTCCACCCACGTTCGACGTGCTGATCGAGATGATCGATCGCGACCGCCTGGCAATTCAGCCGGACGTGGCGGCGGCAGTCGACGCGCTGGTGCGGGGCAACCCGCTTCCGCCAGAAATCCGCCACCGCGACGAAAGCGGCGCGGTGCACGTGGAAAAGCCGCCCGTACCGGCGGTGACGCGCGCGCAGCCAGGGCAGCAGCCGGGAGGTTTCCGGCGGATGGGGTTAGGCTCTTCCTCACCAGAGCGCGGGCCTGCTCGCGAAGCGCCGCAGGTCAACACGCGCTCCTCGATGCAGCAGATGGACGTTGTTGGACTGGACCTGACCGATGAAGTGGCGCGCAGCCAGCGGCAGCAGTCCATGCAGCCGATCCGCATTTACCCCTATGGGGTGGCGCGCAACCGCCTGATGCAAAGCGCCAAGCGCATGGGCGTACCGGTGATTGTGGTGAAGGAGCTTTCAGAAGCGGATGCGCTGGTGACCTTACGCGCGTACTATCGGGGCCGCCAACAGGCTATCCTCGAAGCCGAGCAGCGCGGAATGCCCATTTACGTGCTGCGCGCCAACACCAACAACCAAATCGAACAGCTCCTGGCCGATATTTTCAACCTGACGGTTAGCACGGGCAGCGGTGAGAGCTGGGATGATTCGACGGTGCAGACTCAGGCGGCCATTCAGGCTGTGCTGAACGGCGAGCGGTACGTCGATCTTGAGCCAGCCTCCGCGCCGGTGCGCCGCATCCAGCACGAGATGGCCCGCCAGGCACATTTGGTATCCCACTCTTACGGCAAAGAGCCAAACCGCCGCGTGCGGATCTATCGGGAATGATGCGACATCTTCCCAGATAGAAGAACAGGCAAACACATTCATGTTTATCACCTTCGAAGGCCCTGAGGGCAGCGGCAAAACATCACAGATTCCATCTCTGGCCGAATTTCTTCGCGAGCAGGGTTTTCGAATTTTCACCACGCGCGAACCGGGCGGCACTGTCATCGGAGAGCAGATCCGCAACGTGCTGACAAACCTGGAAAACACCAGTATGTCGCCACGAACAGAGATCATGCTGTTTCTGGCTGCCCGCGCGCAGTTGGTGGAGCAGTGCATTCGCCCGCAGTTGGAGCAGGGCGGAATTGTTATCTCGGACCGCTATGCTGATGCGACCCTGGCGTACCAGGGCTACGGGCATGGCACCGATCTGGATACCCTACGCGGGCTGTTAGATTTCGCAACCGGCAAGCTGTATCCCGATCTGACCATTTTGCTAGATCTATCCCCGGAACAAGGTCTCCAGCGCAAGCGCAGCGGCGGCGAGTGGAACCGCCTGGATGCCTACGAGATCGCTTTTCATCAGCGCGTGTGGCAAGGCTATCACGAGCTGGCACGGCTGGAACCGCAGCGCTGGGTGGTGATCGACGCTAGCCAATCTTTTGATGCAGTACAGCAGGAAATCCGGCAGGTGGTTGTTCAGCGCGCTGCCGGAAGGGCTTTTTTAAAGAACGCTTAACCCCGTAGACAGGAAGTTATCATGCGAAAATTTTTATTAAACCTTTTTCTCCTGGGTGCGATGTTTTTAACAGCTTGTGGTCAGGCGGCGACCCCTGCCGCCCCTGCGGAAGTGGTTAAACCGACATCTTCTGTTCCTACCCGGGATCCGAACGCCGTCGCAATGGAATGCAACGTGGTGAGCACGGTGCCCACCCAGGAGCCTACACTTCAATCGGCGTTCCCGATGCCAACAGATGAAGATTGGAAGCTTGGCGCCGAAGACCCGGCAATGACGATTGTGGAATATTCCGACTTCCAGTGCCCGTACTGCTCGATGCTGGCAGCCGAATTAAAGACCCTGGTGGAAAAGTATCCTGATGACGTTCAGGTGGTGTTCCGCCACTTCCCGCTGCCCAGCCACACGCTGGCCCCCGTTGCTTCGCAAGCCACAGAAGCCGCCGGGGAGCAGGGCAAGTTCTGGGAGATGCACGATCTGCTGTTCTCGAAGCAGGCAAACTGGAGCGGCATGGATGCGGCACAGTTCAACACTTATCTGGTAGAGCAGGCTCGCGAGCTGGAACTCGATGAAGGAAAATTTGTCGAGGATTTGAACAGCGAAGCCATTGTGACGAAAGTGCGTGATGCCCAGGAGCATGGCGTCAACATCGGCATTCCAGGCACCCCGTTCCTGACGCTGAATGGGCAGATTTACCAGGGCCCACGCGACCAGGAAAGTTTTGAGACGATCCTCAACTTGTTCCAACTGCAAAAACGCCAGTTTCCTTACTGCCCGCCGATGGTGATCGATCCGCAGAAGCAGTACACGGCCACGCTAAAGACCGAAAAGGGCGACATTGTGTTGGAACTGTATCCTGATAAGGCCCCGATGGCGGTCAACAACTTCGTGTTCCTGGCACAGCAAGATTGGTATGATGATGTAACCTTCCACCGGGTGATGCGCAAGCCCGAATTTTCCGAGGATTTTGTTGCCCAGGCGGGCGATCCCAGCGGTTCTGGCATGGGCGGCCCTGGGTACACCTTCTCGGATGAAATCTCAGACTTGCGGTTTGACAAGCCGGGCATGGTGGGCATGGCGAATGCCGGGCCAGGCTCGAATGGTAGCCAGTTCTTTATCACCTACGTTTCACGCGATGATCTGAGCGGCACATATACCGTCTTTGGGCAGGTGATCTCGGGTATGGACGTTCTCAAACAGCTTACCCCGCGTGATCCTGCGCAGCAGATGGGCCTGCCGCCGGGCGATAAGATACTCGACGTTGTGATCGACGAGAAATAAATGCAGAACACGCCCGCAGAGACCCCTGCTGAACCGGGATATATGACCATTGTCCAGATCATCGTTAGCGGTCTGGGTTTGGTTCTTTCTCTGCTGGGCGCTGCTCTCCTGGGACTCATAGGCTTAGTAGCGCTGATGAGCGAGAACCCAGGAATGCCCGATATGGTGCCATTGTTTACCCTGGCATGGGTGAGCGGACTGGCTGCTGTGCTGGCTGTACCATCCGTTTATTTTAGCGTCCGGCGACTCATGCGCTCGGCGACGGTGGGGCGTTCGCTGCCCGGCTTTCGCATTGCGGCAATGCTGATTTTACTGTGGCCACTGGCCCTGGCGCTTGGCGCTGCGCTTTCTTCCAGCCCGCTGGCATGGCTGTTCCTGCCACCGCTGCAAATCCTGGCGATAGGGCTGCCAATCTGGTTCCTGGTGGAGCTTGTGCGGCGCGGCCTTCCGGCTGGCAGTCACCAGCGTGGGTGGGGTGTCTTTAATGCCAGCATGTTCCTCACAACTCCCGCGACCGTGGTCGTTGAGCTGTTGGTGTTTTTGATCCTGGCAGTGGCGGTGGGAGTATGGGTAAGCGGGCAGCCGGAATTGTTGGAAGAACTGGAGCGGTTGAGCCTGCTCATTACCGCTGGCGCTGACACACCCGAGGAAATTCTCGAAGCAGTGCGCCCGTATCTACAAAACCCGCTGGTGATCGCGGGGATCATTGGCCTGCTCGGCGGCGTCACTCCGCTGCTCGAAGAGCTGATCAAGCCGATTGCGCTGTGGGCGCTGGTTGGTCGCAGATTGAACCCGGCGCAAGGGTTTGTTGGCGGCGCATTGTGCGGCGCAGCTTTTGCATTGATCGAAAGCCTGATGAACCTGAGCAGTATCACCGGTCCGGAATGGGCCGGGCTGGCGGTTGGCCGCGCCGGCACAGGACTTCTGCACATTGGTACTTCAGCATTTGTAGGTTGGGGTATGGCCTCAGCCTGGACGGAAGGCAAATATTTGCGCCTTGGGCTGGCCTTTCTGGGCGCTTCTGTTTACCACGGGTTGTGGAATTCCCTCTCGCTGCTGCCAGTCTTCGCGAGCGCCATGGATCTGGCAAGCCCTGCTTCCCCCACCGGCATTGTGCGGTTTGCCCCTGCGGTGCTTGTATTTCTCTCGGCACTGATGCTGGTTGCACTGATCACTGCCAACCGGCGCCTGCGCCCGGTAAACCCGGTTGTGAGAACAATCAGCACGCCCGGACAAGAGGCAGATTTGCCCCCTGCGGAAGATCAACCGTTATAATGGACTTTGAATATTTCCATCAAAGTATCGCAGGAGTTCTGTGAATATGGATGCAATCCGTGACGTGATTGAGTGGTTTTTAAATTTTGTGCTGCATATGGATGAGCAGCTCCCAATAATTATTAAAAGTATCGGCGGATGGACGTACCTGGCATTATTTGCGGTCATTTTTATTGAGACTGGCGTAGTGATTATGCCCTTCTTGCCCGGCGACTCGCTGCTGTTTGCTGCCGGGGCGGTTTCTGCGAATGAACAGACCGGATTGAACGTGATGATGCTGTGGGCGCTGCTGGCAGTGGCCGCGGTAGCGGGTGACACGGCCAACTACTGGATTGGCCATTCACTGGGGCCAAAGGTTTTTACCACCGAATCGCGCTGGTTCAAACGCGAGCACCTGGAGCGCACGCAGCGGTTCTATGAGAAGCACGGTGGCAAGACCATCTTGCTGGCGCGCTTTGTGCCGATTGTGCGCACCTTCGCGCCGTTTGTTGCGGGCATCGGTAAGATGCGCTATGGCTACTTCATCAGCTACAATGTGTTTGGCGGAATTCTGTGGACGGCGATTTTCTTGTTTGCGGGCTACTTCTTTGGCCAGCTCCCGTTCGTTCAGCATAATTTCGAGCTGATCGTCATCGCAATTGTGCTGGTATCGGTCATACCAGCGGTTGTCGAATATATAAAGGCGCGCAACGAGAAGCCTGTCGAAGCCACACCAACGGAATCGGGAATGACACACTAAACCTATGCAGCGCGAAACGCTCCGGAAGATCCTCTTAAAGATACTCACAACTGTAGGGCGGGTAACGTTCCAGGGACTGAAAAATCTGCCCCTAGATGGTGGCTTGATTGTCGCCACCAACCACATGAGCCGCATGGACACCCTGCATTTGTTCATCAACCCGGTCCGCACGGATATCACCGCGCTGGTCGCCGATAAGTACAAGAAGTACCCGGTGTTCAATTGGGTTCTGGATGTGGGCAAGGTGATCTGGCTAGACCGGTCACAGGCGGATTTCACTGCTTTTCGCGTTGCGGCAGATGCTCTGAAATCGGGGCTACCGCTGGGCATCGCGCCGGAAGGGACGCGCAGCACGATCGGGGAGTTACAGGAAGGCAAGCCTGGCGCGGTGCTGCTGGCGCAAAAATCGGGTGTGCCGATTGTTCCGGTTGGCATTTCGGGGACCGAAACATACTTCAAAGACTTGTTTCGCCTGCGCCGGCCGAAGATCACTCTGACCTTTGGCCCGGCGTTTACGCTGCCGCCCATTGACCGCAACAATCGTGACGAATCGCTGCGCCAGCAAGCAGATGAGATCATGGCACGGATCGCGGTGCTGTTGCCGCCCAAATATCACGGCGTTTACAAGGAGCATCCACGCGTAAAGGAACTTCTTGCTGAACGGCATCATCAGCAGAAGGTTTCTGCATAAACAAAAGCTCCAGTTCGCAACGGCAAATTGGGACCTTTGTTTATGCAGCTTCTGTTAGTGTTCGTCTTTAGACAAACGTCAGTAACCTGACAAATTGTCAGGTTGAAAACAGCACCTTAAAAACCGAGTTTCAAGCCGTTTTCGCAGCAACCGGGGTCTTTTTCACCACCGGAAAGCGCGGTTTATGCGTTCTGGACTTGCCTTTTGGCCAACCCTTGGCTTTACCGCGTGGTTTTGGGGGTCGAGCTGGACTGGCAATCTGCGCAAAAATCGGGCAAATGCTTTGTTGGACGCGTTGTGGGGTCAATCGCTGCTGGGGTTTCTGCCAGGGCAGTGGCGAGTCCTCCACCAAGGGGCGCGCGAGGTAAATGATCCAGGCTGCCAGGGCGGTGATCTCCGTCCAGCGATCGCCTGCTTCTTTACTCTGGAACATAGGCATGGTCCAGCCGAGGGTTTCTTTACGAAAATGGAACCCGGGTTCAATCGGCCAACGCTGATCGTAGGCGCGCCAGATGGCCGCTGTCTTCAGTTCTTGCCCTGCGGGTACCGACTGCGGTGCCAGCCAGGCCAACCAGAGGGCAGCCGGTGGGTGCTCACGTTCCAGATGCACCCTGGCACGGACCACATCATAGGGCACATCGGTGCCTTTGGTTTCGTGCAATTGGTCCCAGCGTTCCAGGCACACCTTGCCCCAGCGTGAATCTTCCCATTCGACCACTTCGTCCGGTGTTCCCCAGGTATCTGGTTCTTTGAAAGCAAAACGCTTCCCGTGGACTTTGGGCCGTCCGCGTTTACGGATGGCGGGTGGTGGCGGCGCTTGACGCAGCACCCGATCACAGCGTAGACGGGCTACAATGCCACACCGCAGCCCTTTGACGGCGCGCAGAAAGCCACAGTTACCGTACTTGCCATCACAGGCCACAATGTCCAGGGCTTCCAGAAATGCTTCTCGCGCTTTGGCGAATGCCTGGATCTGCGCTGCGCCCACTTCTTGGGCGGTCTGGTTGCTCGCAACCCGGCGCACATCCACCGGCAGGGACCAGCTGGAATGGGCTTCTACAATCCATTCCAGCATCGAATACGGATAGCCGATGGTGACCGTTCCACCATTCACGTCACTGGATGCCTGAAACACGAATTGCCGATCTTCCAGCGTGCGAGCGCGCGGCCGTGGCCAGGGCGATCCATCTAAAGCAAACACGCAGGTTCCCGATTGGGTGGTTCGTTGCGCGAGATCTTTCCGTAACCAGTCGCTGTCTAGCCGTCCATCCTCGATCGCCGCGTAAATGCTCGACCACTTCCTCCGAAAGTAGCTCGATTGGCTCAGCTTGGCGAAAGACGATACCTTGCCGGTGGTGACCAGTGCGTCCAACAGGTCGAACAGGGCATCCCGCCGGGCTAGCATCGCGTGGTTGTAAATGGCTTGACGAAACTCGTTTAGTTTGTTAATGTTCTCCTTGGTAGCATTTGGTTCTGTCACAAGTCCAAGTTTCTACCAAGGTGCGGTTTTCCTCAAGGGGAAGACCGCACTACTTTTTGTCTAAACTCGAATTAGTGACAACACTTCAATTAATCATGGTAAATGAATCGCGCCCTGCGGGTGCCTTAAAAGAAATCAGGGAGTTTTTGTCGCACCTCGTGCGACAAAAACTCCCTGATTTCTTTTGAAAGGCGGGCGCAGCCGCCTTTTATGACCGAGCACGGTTATGTGCGTGCTACCCTGCCCACCGGTGAGGCTGGAAAATTCTCAGCCCTGCGGAGGTGGGCGGCCTTCCATCTGCTACCGATCAGGCGGGCCGCCAGCGGGGCGGGAATGAGAGCGCTGAGCGATTGCAGCAGGCGGTTGGGCGTGCCGGGTATGACGACCGCACGGCCTCTCAGCGATGCTTCGATCGTCTCATATGCGACCTGGCCCACGTTGCGCGTGGTCACCTGGCCCATCCAGCCTTGCGCCTGAATGCCCGCGATACACTCCCGAGTGGTTGGCATGCCCGCCGGGCATAGCACGGTAACAGTTGCCCCCAAATCGCGCACCTCTTCGCCCAAAGCCAGCGAGAAATCGAACAGGAAGCGTTTGGAGGCGGCATAAGTGGCCTTTACTGGCATGGGCGCGAAGGCTGCCAGGCTGGCGACGTTGATGATGTGGAAGGTATGCAGCGGATCGCGGTAGGCGAGCAGGCTGTGTGTCATTTCCAGGGTGGCCTCGATGTTCAACCGGATAATGGTGCGGATATGCTGGATGCTTTGCTCGTAGAATAGGCCTTCGAAGTCGACCCCGGCAACGTTGATCAGCAGGCGGAAGCGCAGCCCGTTGGCGCGAATTGATTCGATCAATGTGGCGCGGGAAGCCGGGTCCGTCAGGTCGCAGGGGCGTGTGATAACGCGCACGCCGTACGATCTGCGCAGGCCCTCTGCCAGCACGTCCAGCGGTTCGGAGAAGCGATCCGTTAGGAAGAGGTCCCAGCCGCGGCTGGCGCACTCGACGGCAAACGCTTTGCCCAGGCCGCCGGTAGCCCCGGTTATAGCGACGAGAGTATTAATCGGCGGCATAAGGCGCCTCCTCGGTCAGCGCGCACATTTGCGCAGAGAGCGCCCACAGCCGCGCGGCGGATTGGCTGTCATACGCGCGGCGGGAAGCGTGTTTGGGCTGACCATGCTTCCAGTAGATCTCTGGTGAATCCTGTATCGAGGGATCGGTGAGCAGGGTAACGATACCTTGCGCCGATTCTTCCGGGGATATGCCCCCCGACCGGCGCAGCTTCCATACCCACTTGGCAACGGCAGGCGTGCCTTTCATGCCAATATCTGTTTTCACCAGGCCGGGGTCTGCGGCAAAAGCGCGCACGGATGCACCTTCACCCAGACGGCGGTTTAGCTCTTGCGTAAAGAGGATGTTGGCAAGCTTGGTGTTGCCATATGCGCGCAGGCCGTCGTACCGGCGGCGCAGTTGGGGGTCATCCCAATCGAGGCGCGCCCCATAATGCGAATCAGAACTCACGGTGACCACGCGGGCCATCGGCGCGGCTTGCAGCAGGGGCAACAGGCGGTGGGTGAGCAGGAATGGCCCCAGGTGGTTGACCGCCCACTGCATCTCTATCCCGTCTGGTGATTGGGTGAACCAGTATGTGAACGTGCCTGCGTTGTTTAGCAGGCCGTCCAGGTGGACTTTGCCCTGCGCGGTGAGCATGTCGCGAGCATCGCGCGCCAGGCGCACAACTTCACGCTGCACGCCCAAATCAGCCACCAGTATATCAATCTGCGCCTGTGGATGCGTTCGCCGCAGGGTCTTTTCCGCTTCACGGCAGCGCTCAGCGGAGCGCCCCACGCCGATCACGGCAGCGCCGCGGCTGGCGAGAATACCGGCAGCCGCCAGGCCAATACCCGAGGTTGCGCCGGTAACGAGGTATGTTTTGGTTTAAAGATTCATTTCCATTGTTCCTTCCTGTGTTTGATGAGGTGGTCGCGCCAGTAGCGCGGCATTCACGCTCATTTCATACCATTTGGAAGGGTGGAAAGGGATCAACCAATGGGTGGAAGCGGGGGTGGATTATGGGTGGAGATGGGAAGTTTGGACGGCTACGGCTTCAGCAGGCCTAGCTCGCGCGCCCGGTTGATCGCCTGCACGCGGGTTTGCACGCCGAGCTTGCCGTAGATGTTGTTGATATGCGTTTTTACTGTGCTGTTGGCAATGTTCAGCTTCAAGGCGATCTGTTGATTAGAAAGGCCGTCGTCCAAGAGGCGTAGAACGTCTAGCTCGCGGGCGCTGAGCGGTTCAACCAAATCGGCCGCGGGTAGTGGGGAAGGCAAATTTGTAGGGGCAGCTATGCCAGCAGCTTGCCCAAACAGAAAGCCAGGGCGCAGCCAGCGCAAGGCGACCCCACCGAGGATGAGCAGGATGGGAGCGATTACCTGAATAAGAAGGCCACCTGCAATGGCCCCAAACAGGGCAAAGAGGGTCACCCCGCCGAGGGCAGCGCCCCACCCGATGGGTTCGACCAATGGATGCCACTCCAGCCGCCTATTCGCCGCCACTGTCCCAGCGCCCAGGCCGGCAACCAGCAGCATCCAGGCGTAAGACCAGGCGTGAGCACGTTTAATAGAAAGATGACGCCAAAAGCCAGCAGCAGCGCGGAGGGGATGAAGAGTGCAGCAGCCCACGGGCGCAGTCGCTGCATGCCAAGGCCCAAAATCAGGAAAATGCCGCCGAGCATGAGGAACACCAGCGGCAGAGCGATGTTGAGCGTGCCGCCGAAATAAATATTCAGCGCGAACAAGATAATGCCAACTGCGGCAAGAAGGGCACTGGCTGCTCTGACGGTTCGATCCATAATTCTCCGGTGATGAAATTCTGAACGGAAACCGGCTACTGCCTTCGTTTCAGACTGTTTACGATGCTGGCTATGGGTGGCTGGGCGCGCTGTGGAACAGGTTCGCACTTGAGTTCCACGCCGGAGACACGGCAGGCGTGCTCGAAACGCGCCAGCCAATCCACCGGGGGATGTTCCGGGCCGCCGCGCTCGCTGTGCAGATGGATTGACTTGCCATTCCACAAGACCAGCGCGGCCTTCCACCAGCCGGGGTGATCGGTTACCGGCCTACCGCTGCCGGAATGGGTACGCTGCCACCAGACGCGAATTCCGGCAACTTCTTTGATCGGATAGCGGCGGATGAACACTGGGGTGCCATAGTACCAGTCTTCCAGCCGGATTTCGCCTTGCTGCGGGGCGTGCGCCCAGATCAGCTCTTGATTGGCGGTGATAACCGCGACGAGGAAGATCAGGAACATGATGAAGAACGTCATGAATAGCACGGTGGTAAAGAAATCATCAGGGATGAAAAATGCCAGCCCGCGCCGCAGCCTGCCCATGTAACTTGCCGCCAGGAGTATGCCAATGACCAGCATCATTGTGACCATGGAAAAACTGGCCAATGGAATAAAGTTTTTTGGCATTCCATGGGGTGGAACGAGGACGATTTTCTGTTCCATACATTGATCTCCTGTGTACCCAGCTTCCCAATATTATAGGGGATTTTGCCCAGTTTATTAAAATTGCCTATTGACAAGCGACCGTCGGTCGCTATATAATCATTAGCGAACGGCGGTCGCTTCTAGTGGTAAACAACAGGCCGCCGGATTGGAGAAATGACAATGCCGAAAGGAATACCGCTCACCGAAGAAGAGCAGGGCCGCAAACGCGACGAGATCATGGAAATCACCACCCGCCTGTTCGCGGAAAAGGGATTTTTGGAGACCTCGATGCGTGAGATCGCCGAAGCAGTTGGGATGGGCAAATCCACCCTGTACGATTATTACAAAACCAAAGACGACATTCTTGTGTCGTATTTTGAAAACGAGATCCACGCATTAACCGCCCAGGTTGAGACGATCAACCAAACCGAACAGCCAGCCGTGGAAAAACTGCGCCAAGCCCTCCAGGCGAACCTGGATTACCTGCTGGCAAACAAGACGATGTACTTCAAATTGACAGTAGAAGCACAAAGATTAGGAATGGAGAGCCAAAAACGGATCCAAATTTGCCGTCATTCGTATCAAGATATGATCTGCAAGATGATCGATGATGGGATCAAAGAAGGCAGCTTCCGTCCGGTTGATCCACTGCTAACCATGCGAATCATCTTGAGCACGCTCTCACCGGTGGTCTTTACCACCCGTCCGACCGGCACGCCACAAGAGATGTTGAATGCCGCGCTCGATATTATTCTCAAAGGTATTTTGGCCTGAACAACAGGAGACAACGATGAACCACATGATCCTTCCATTATCTGATACCCAGGCCGATCTCGCGACAGTGGGCGGCAAGGGGATGTCATTAGCGAAAATGATCCAGGCTGGGCTGCCGGTGCCGGGGGGCTTCCACGTGACCACAGAAGCATACCGGGCCTTTGTCACCGAGAACGGCATCCAGCAGCGAATTATGGATGCCGTGCGCGGAGTCGACGTGCAGTCGACCGAGAGCCTGGAGGCTGCCTCTCGAGAGATTGCTTCCGCATTTGCAAACGGAACCACGCCGGCACCCATTGCGCAGGCGGTAGCAGATGCATACCGGGATCTGAAGGATGCCCCGGTTGCAGTACGCTCCTCCGCGACCGCGGAAGACCTGCCCGGCGCGTCGTTCGCGGGCCAGCAAGAGACCTACCTGAATATTTGTGGCGTAGATGCTGTGCTGGGAGCGGTAAAGAAGTGCTGGGCCTCGCTGTGGACGGCGCGCGCCATTGCATACCGGATCAAAAACAACATCGATCAGGAGACGGTTGCTCTGGCGGTGGTGGTGCAGGAACTGGTGTTCGCCGATGCGGCGGGCATCCTGTTTACCGCCAACCCGATCAACGGCAAGCGCGATGAACTGCTGATCAACGCGGCCTGGGGATTGGGCGAAGCGGTAGTCTCTGGCGCGGTGACGCCCGATACACTGACTGTGCGCAAAGAACCGTTCCGCATCCTGCAGCGCGAGATCGCCGAGAAGCAGGTGATGACCGTTCGCACAGCGGAAGGCACGGAAGAGAAACCGGTGCCGGAAGATCTGAAGAAGAAATCAGTGTTGAGCGATGCGCAGATGACTGAACTGACCCGGCTGGCAGTGAAGATCGAGCAGTTCTATCGTATGCCAATGGACGTGGAATGGGCGCTAGCGGGCGGTACGTTTGCTATTGTGCAGGCGCGGCCGATCACTGCCATGCCGCCTGAGTGGATTACACCGGCGAAGGGCGCGGTCTACGCGCGCGGCAGCCTGGCTGAGCACATCCCCAGCCCTGTTACGCCGCTGTTTGCCACCTTTGGCCTGGAGATTGCCAATCAGGCTACAGAGAAGATGTGGCAGCGCATGCTGGGCAGCGGCTGGGAAACGTTGATGGTAGATAAAGGCTTCTATGTACCGCTTAACGGCTATGTGTTTGGCGGGGTGAACATGCGCGGCAAGGCGCTGCTGAAACTCTCGCTGATGTCAATCAAGCAGATCGGGCCGATATTCCGCGGGAGTGTGGCACGCTGGAAGGCTGCCCGTAAGGAATTGGAGCAGGTAGTGAGCACCTGGGAACACTGCGAAGTGGAGGGAATGCTCCCTTCCGAATTGATGGAAGGAATCCGCACGGTGTTTGGCGCCGCTTGCATCTACTTCACCAATATCCAGACGGTTCTGCCCGCCGCTTCGAGCAGTGAAATTATGTTCACCAATCTCTATCGTAAGTTGATCCGCCGCAAGGGTGACCCAGAGGCGACGGTGTTTCTGCTGGGGTTCGAGACAGCCTCGTTGCGGGCAGAGAAGAGCCTGTACGATATCGCTGCATGGTTGAAGACCAGCCCGGCGCTGGCTGCCTATGTGCAGGACACGCCCACTGAAACACTGGCGGCGGACCTGGGGCAGGGCACAGTGCCACCGGAGCTTTCTGAAACGGTTTGGCAAGGGTTGAAAGAACGCTTCCAGACGCATCTGGGCGAATTTGCCCGCGCGGCATATGAGTTTGACTTCGCCAACCCCACGCCCGGCGAGATGCCCGAAACCCTGATCGATGCGATCAAGGGATTTCTGGGCGGCAAGGCGTCGAACCCGCACGAGCGCCAGCGCGATGCGGTGCAGAAGCGCGAGCAGGCCACAAGCGCGGTGCTTGCTCGAACCGGCTGGCCGCGCAAGGGCTGGTTCCTTAAGCTGCTGCGCTGGGCGCAGGATACCGGCCCCATGCGCGAGGACAGCATCTTCGACATGGGCATGGGCCACCCAACCATCCGGCGCATGTTTGCCGAGCTGGGCAGCAAGCTTGTGCTAGGCGGCGCGATCGAGCAGGAAGACGACATTTACTGGCTGGAGCAGGCGGAGTTGGAAGACCTGATCGCAAAGCTAGAGGGACGCAAAAACCTGCCAAACCTTTCTGACCGCATCCCGGCCCGCAAGGCGGAATGGCAGGCGCAGTTGAAGATCACCCCACCGGTGATGCTGCCAGAACGCTCCGGCTGGTCGCGCTTTGTTCACGGCGCCGAGGCCGAGCGCAAGGATGGCAAGATTGTGTTGAAAGGTGTAGGAA
>JAEYTI010000175.1 GCA_023434145.1 Chloroflexota bacterium
TTTTCATGTTTTTTTGGTGGGGTCGGGTCCCCCCCCCCCCCCACCCCACCAAAAACTCCTTGAAACCCGTATAGAGCATTCTTTTTATACTATACCGATTCCGTCCACAATTATCAATAAAATTTGCTTCTCCTTGCCGTAATCTTTATGATGCGCAAAGCAATTCCAAAGCGGCTATTTGGCATCACCGCCCGCTTGCGGGGATTTTCCTACCCCATATATAACCACACCCCTACTTTCTTCAATGTCTATGATGATTTATGCTGGTATCAGACCCGGCCTGTCGGGTCTATTTAATTCGATTGGGGGTGCGCTCCTCTGAATTGTGCCGCACCCGCCGGGCGGGCGCAGAGGATAAATGAACAGCGTGACGCACCCGATCGATTGGAGGAGAATAAGATGAAGAAAAGTAAGCTAAGTCACATTCTGTGGGTCTTCGCCTTGCTCGGCATCGTCTTTGCTGCGCTTGGCTCTCCCACGGCTGTCACTGCACAGGGCATCCCGCCGGTTGACCCAACCGGCCCCCCACCAGACACCGGCAATGAAGCACCGCCACTCATCCCTATCACCGGCGGCGAGCCGGTCACCGCGGAGGAGGTACCGCCCCTTTCTGGCGGCAAGCTAGTGGCTGTTCTGGTTGCCTTGTTTGCGATCATGATTGTCGCTCTGCTGGTAACGGACGGCTTCCTCAACAAGGTCGACTAACACTTCCACCAGGCAATCAAAAAGGCATTACCGCCGTATTAGCGGTAATGCCTTTTTAAATCGTGAGGTTTATCGCTACACGAAGGCGCCGGGCAGGAAGAAGCGAATATCCATCCAATTGGTGCCAAACAGGATCGAGATAAAGAACAGGATTCCCAGGATCAGCAGAATCGTGCCGCAGCCACAGCCCATGCAGCCTCCGCGGCCATAGCCCATGTTCCGCTGCGCCCAGTCATACCCGGTGCGCAAGAAAAACAGCTTCAACAAACCCGATAAACACCCGGGACGGTCGTCCATTGATTCCTCCATTTGGTTTCAGTGCGACAGCCAATTCTTTGGCTCTGATCTATATACGATGGATTCCGCCAGGAGTTGCACGAGATCTATACACCGGGAAAGCAAATCTTTTCCTCTTTTTTACCTCGAATGCGTAGACTGAGAATAGGGCTGTTACGGGAACAATGCATTTTCCCGCAGCCGGTAAGACGCAAGGTGTTATAGGAGGATGTTATGCCAAGAAGATATCGGAGGAGAAGTTCCAGGCGGTCGGGCGACGCCGCCCTGCTGGTGATTTTGCTGTTGGCTGTTCTTTTGCTCGTACTGGTTGAAAATGGGCGGTCGATCACCCTACCCTTCCCCAACCTGCGCATTCCCGACATGGAAATTCCGATCACCGGGCTGCCGAGGCTGGAAATCGGTGAGACGGATATCGATATCCCGATCACGGTTGTGCCGGGCACGCTGCTGCCCGAAGTGAGCATCGCTGGCACGCCACAACCGCAGGGACGTGCTGTGTTTGGTCCGGCAACCAGAAACACGGATTGTGCCGTCAACGGATCCCTGCCCGATACCGCTTGCACGCCCGGCGCGGTGTTGAACGTATCGGCGGAAGAGGTTTGCGCGGCGGGGTATGCCCCGGCTTCAAGTGCTCCGCAGGCAGAGATCGATGCAGTGTACGCTGCGTACAGCATCCCATCCGGCTCCAGCAGCAGCTATCCCATAGACCATCTCGTGCCGCTTTCGCTAGGCGGATCCAGTGACCGGGCCAACCTGTGGCCCCAGCCGCTAGACCCGCGCCCCGGCTTTACGGAGAAGGAAGCCGCCGAACGTTCGCTGCGCGACGCGGTCTGCGCTGGTCAGATGACCCTGCAAGACGCCCAGCGCCGCATCGCCGCCGACTGGGTGGCCGTTTACAACGAAATGCAGCGGTAAAAAATCTGCCAAAAGGCACTGCTAGAAAGAACCATGTGGATATAGAATACTACTATATCCACATGGTTCGCGTTTTTAATGGAGGCAGGCATGGCAACGAGCATCGCGTTGGTAGGTATTGGCGGGTACGGCAATTTTTATCTCAAGGCGCTGCTAAACGCCGCGCCCGAGCGGGAGATCACCCTTATGGCCGGGATCGACCCATATCCCGAGCGGTCAGGCCTGTATGCTGAGCTGCAAGAGCGAGGCATCCCCGTATATCCTGATCTGCACACCTTTTACCAACATACCTGCGCGGACTTGGTGATCATCTCCGCGCCGATTCACCTGCATGCGCCGCTCACCAGCCTGGCGCTGTCGAAAGGCTCGCATGTGCTATGCGAAAAGCCGCTGGGGGCCTCTGTGGAAGACGCGCGCCTGATGCTAGAGGCCGAGCAGCGCGCCGGCAAGCCGGTGGCAATCGGCTACCAGTGGTCCTACTCGGACGCGATCCTGGCGCTCAAGCGCGACATCCTCGCCGGGCGGTTTGGCAAGCCCCTTCATCTGAAGAGCATGGCGCTGTGGCCGCGCGGGCTGTCCTACTACCAGCGCAACGATTGGGCCGCCCGGCTGAAAACCCCCGAAGGCGCGTGGGTACTCGATTCGCCGGTGAACAACGCCACCGCCCACTACCTGCACAATATGCTCTTCCTGCTCGGTGACCGGATGGACACCAGCGCCGCGCCGCTTTCACTGGAAGCCGAGCTCTACCGCGCCAACGCCATCGAAAACTACGACACTGCTGCTATGCGCGTGGTCACCGCCGCCTGCCCCGACCTGCTGTTCATCACCGCCCACCCGGTCAATTCATACCGCGGCCCGGTGATGCATTACGCGTTTGAAAACGCCGTGATCGAATACCCAGCCGAAGAAGGGGGCTTCCGCGCCACGTTCAAAGATGGAACGGTGCAAGAATACGGCAACCCAGAAGACACCCACGCCAACAAAATCTGGGCGGCAGTGGAGTCCGCACGAAACGGTGTGCCCCTGGTGTGCGGCATCCGCACGGCAATCCCTCAGCTCGCCTGCGCCCTCGCCGCCCAAGAGACCGAGATCCACACCTTCCCGCCCGAGCGCGTGGAGGTGATGGATACGGGCAGTGACCAGCTCACTTACATCCCCGGCCTGTTTGAGGATCTGGTCACGGCGTATGAAGCGAATAAGATGCCATTCGAGATGGGCATGGCGTGGGCAAAGTCCGCGGGGAAGGTGGAGGTGGGGGAGATGGGGTTGATGGAAGGGTAGATGATGATACGCTTCTCCGACCAACCGTACCGAGGAACAATTAGTGCATAAACCACACCCTAAAGGCGGTGCGAGCTTCGGGGGATTGACTGGCTGTAAGCTGACAACGGATTTTTAACACGGATTACACGGATTTGGACAGAGGCAACAGTGGCTGGAAAAGTAATTTCTACACCTTTTGATGCGCTCACTTACAAGGTCACCGGGTGTGCAATGGCAGTACACCGGGAATTTGGGCCGGGACTGCGGGAGAATAGTTACCAAAAGGCACTTGCAAGTAAATTGACTGACGCTGGTTTGGGATTTGAGCAGCAGAAGCTCTACGAAGTGTATGAGGGCTCAGATAATGCGCGGCTGGCCGGTTATTACATCCCCGATTTTGTCGTTGAAGGAACCGTTGTGGTTGAAATCAAAGCCCTCAGGGGATTGGATAACAGCCATCTAGCGCAAATCATCGTCTACCTGGCGGTATCCTGCTGTCCCATCGGATTGTTGATCAACTTTGGCGAGCGCAGCCTCGTTCACCGCCGCGTTTTCCCACCCAATAAGGTAACCGATGACCTGATCAACCGCCAATGGCTCTTCGTCCCCGATTGGCTAAGAACGGAGAAGGGCCACGAATGAACGATTGTCCAAATCCGTGTAATCCGAGGGAGAAATCCGTTGTCAGCAAGCCAGACGGTAAAACTGCTGTGAAATGGAATTCTAATAGCGAAATAGGTCGCGATTCTAAAGGCCGGAGTACTTTTTGTGCGCTAGGTTTGTTCGCCCTAATCGAGATTTCCGTGAAAAAAATTTTCGCTCTACTAACTCTCATTTTCTTACTAGCAGGGTGTTCCACGAATTTAGACCAACAGGGAAAAACAAACGTGGGGCAGGCTTCTACGCCAATAAGCACTGATACCTTAACACCTGTACCCACAGCAACTATAGTCGCTACATCTACAGTCACTCCAAAACTTCAGTCAACCACAACCAACCTAGCAACTTTTACACCAACTCTAACCAGAACTCCTCAGCCAACCCTAGAAAGGGTTGAAGCTGAAAAGATTGTTCAGCAATATCTGAGAGACAATCGAGGATGCAAATTGCCCTGCTGGTGGGGAATCATTCCAGGGATAACGACAAGGGAAGAAGTAGAATCATTTTTAGAACCGATAGGCAGAATTGAGAAGAGTGACCAGGCGGAAAAAATATGGTTTCATCATCAAATTCTCGATGCTCCGGAAGGAGCAGAAATTTACGCATCCCAAGATTTTAAACAAGGGATCGTTTCTCACATTTTCGTGTTTCAAAATGGAACTGCCAGGAGTTTTACACTGCCCCAATTGATCTCAAACTATGGAAAACCTGATGAGATCAAGATACAGGTGTACCGGGAAGTTTTTGATGGATACCCCACGTTTACCGTTCTGCTTGTTTATAGAACGCAGGGGATCATTGCTGAATATATAACAGTTGCTCAAAAGGATGGTTCGTATATCAAGGGATGTTTTCAAGAGGGCTTCGAATACGCTGGGGGACCGAATTTATGGCTTTTTGATATAAATGATCCAGACCTAGCTACCCTGGATTTTTTCTTTCCACAAACAAAGGCTGGACCAAATGCCCCACCTGTGCTTTCGATCGACCAGGCTGCGGACATGGACATTGAAGCTTTTTACCAGAAGTACAAAGTATATGGAGGAAATTGCATTTTCACTCCAGAGTTCCTTTGGCCTGATATTGAGCAAATGAGAGCCACTGCGACAGCAATGGCCTCCTCGTCAAAAACTGTGGAACCTTAGGTAACCCTTTAGAGGCCTTGTTAAGTTTTCTGAGAAACATTCGGCTTATCATTTGACGGCGCACAAACATTCTCTTTTGATGCTATACTATCCACACGCTCTATCCGTTTTATAACATCCCCATTACCAATTCTTTTCGAGGACAAATCCCCTTGCTTGCCTCTGTACATTCTTGCGCTGTGATCGGCCTGGACGGCGTGATCGTTCAGGTTGAAGTGGATACCGGCCAGGGCCTCCCTGGCATGGACATAGTGGGCCTGCCGGATGCCGCTGTTCAAGAGAGCCGCCAGCGCGTGCAAGCGGCAGTGAAGAACGCCGGGCTGCCCTATCCCCGCCGCCGCATGGTGGTGAACCTTGCCCCCGCCACCGTCCGCAAAGAAGGCCCCACCTATGACCTGCCCATCGCCGTGGGAGTTCTGATCTATGCCGAACTGCTTCCGGTGAATGCGGTGAAAGACGCACTCATCATTGGCGAACTGTCATTAGATGGCTCCGTCCGCCACGCGCGCGGGGTGCTGCCGATGGCTGCCGTCGCCCGGCAGGAGGGCTACAAGCGCATCTACGTCCCGCGCTGTGACGCCGCCGAAGCCGCGCTGATCCCCGACCTCGAAGTCATCCCGGTCGATACGCTGGCGCAGTTGTTTGCCCACCTCACCGGCGAAGCGCCCATCGAGCCGCATCCGCCGATCGAAATCGAGAGCCTGGAGGCCATCGCCGCCACCGACTTTGCCGAAATCAAAGGCCAGGAGCACGTCAAGCGCGCCCTGGAAGTAGCCGCCGCCGGAGCGCACAATATTCTGATGATGGGACCGCCCGGCTCGGGTAAGACGCTGCTGGCACGCGCCCTGCCTGCCATCCTGCCGCGCATGATCATCGACGAGGCGCTGGACGTAACCCGCATCTACTCGGTTGCCGACCAGCTCCCACCCGAGATCCCGCTGATCCGCGCGCGCCCGTTTCGCGCCCCGCATCACACCATCTCGTTTGCCGGTCTGGTAGGTGGCGGTAACAACCCCCACCCCGGCGAGATCTCGCTGGCCCACCGCGGCGTGCTGTTCCTCGACGAGCTGCCCGAGTTCGGCCCGCGCGTACTGGAAGTGCTCCGCCAGCCGATGGAAGACAAAACCGTCACCATCTCTCGCGCCCAGGGCTCGCTCACCTTCCCCGCCAACTTCCAGATGGTCGGTGCGATGAACCCCTGCCCGTGCGGCTACTACGGCGACCCGACCAAACCCTGCACCTGCTCCAATTCCACCGTAACCAAGTACCAGAAGCGCATCTCCGGCCCCATGATGGACCGTATCGACATTCACATCACCGTGCCGCGCGTGGATTACGACAAACTCTCTGACCGGCGCACCGGGGAATCGTCCCAGGTGGTTCGCGACCGGGTGGAAGCCGCGCGCGAGCGGCAGCGGGCGCGCTTTGCCGGTCTAAAAGATATCGCCGCCAACGCCGATATGCGCCCGGCCGAAATGCGCCGGTTCTGCGAGCTCGACCCCGCCTCCACCAGCCTGATGAAAACCGCCATGGTGCAGCTCCAGCTCTCGGCACGGGCCTATCACCGCGTGCTCAAGCTGGCAAGAACAATCGCGGATCTGGCAGGCTGCGAGAAGATCGGGCCAAGCCATCTGGCGGAGGCACTCCAATACCGGCCAAGGTTGAACGAAGGCTGACATATGAAAATAAGGTGGGGCATCATTCTACTCGTGGTTGGTTTTCTACTGCTCTGCTTGGCAGTAAATGCCGGTGAGACTGTCATTAACCAGCAGCAGTCTATGCTGCCTGTATATACACTCGATAAGCATCCTTCCAAGAACTCCTGCGTGGACGTCTACACGCTTTCTTCCGACCAGGCCGTTTATGTTCGAGACGTGTCTGAATTTCCACTGGAGCCGCTCAATGGGACTCCTTTTCACCGAAAAATAGGCAGAACGTCAGAAGATCTGGAGATCTTCTCCATACCCGAGAATGACAACTATGTTATTGTCCGATCCATATATGGTTTTCAGCCCGAGGTTTATCGAAAAAAGTCTGCCCCGCCAATCCATTTAGCTACGCTTGCCTCACTTGATGTGAATGAAATCGTTTTTTCAGACTTTAACAAGATGGATCGCAAAAAATTGTGGTCCTCAAAAGATGCTGCTTTAATCCAGGATATTCTGCAAGCACTCGATCAGCCCTGGAAAAAACTTCCGCAGCCTTGGGAGACTCACACCTATCGTGTTGATCTACTCTCAGACCAGATTAAAGGTCTTAGTTACTATCTGATGGTGGATGATCACGAGAATGGGCAAATCTATTTCTACACGTACGAGCACCCTGGTCGGGTTGTTACCGTAGGAGATCTTTTTTCGCGATCGATCCGTACACGTAAACACTAACCGGTAAAAATACCAAAAATTTGCGAGCGTAAAGGGTAGTAGCAGAAGTAAGAAGGCACAAGAAGATGGATGATCATCGTATTCGCTCCCACATAAAACAAATCCACATAAAGAAAGAAACGCTCGTTTTTTCCCTGACGTTCCTACTCATCACCGCCATGTTCGCGATGGTTCCCCTTCCCGGCGGGGATGACTGGGGATTCTTCCGCAGCTTCACCCACCGGGTTGATCCAGGGTGAATCGATGTATGCAGAGCGTTATAACGGGCTGCCGTTTGATTACCCACCATGGGTCGGCGCGTTGCTCGTACCCTTCGGCGCCCTTCCATCAGCTTGGGGTCGAGCTTTTGTCACTTCCCTACTGCTAACCGTCTTAATCTGCCGACGTTTCAAGTTGAGCCTGATCCAGCACTCTCTGGTTCTGCTTTCTCCACCAATGCTGTATATCTTCCTGCACGGTCAAATTGACGTGCTGGCGCTGGCAGTTTTTCTGCTGCCTCGTCATTTCTGGCTCATCGGGAGTATCACCAAACCGCAGGTTACGATTGGGCTAATCTTCGGCCTCCAGCGAGAAAATTTTTGGAAATCTGTGGGCATTGCCGCGGCAGTGACATTGGCTTCCTCCTCTTGTTTGGGCTGTGACCGCTGCAAATGCTGCAGCAGCCAAGAGAATTTACGATCATGAGATTCAACATTTTTTTGGGGAGGGTCTATGGCCTTTCCAACTGCCAATTGGCTTTGCACTCGTTTTTCGCGCCATGCAGAAAAGTGATGATCGCTACTTGATCGCCTCATCCCCATTCTTTTTACCTTATGCTGCCACCTCCAGCCTGATTGGCCCTTGGATTGCGCTGTGCTCCACGTTAGAAGACTGGCAAGCAGCAGTGGTGCTGGTCGTCTGGTGGGCTGCCAGCTTCTCGCGGTTATTGTAGGAATGACTCGACCTGCCAGCGACAAGATCAAATGCTTGCTATCGAAAGGAAATCTTTGTGGAAAATGACCGTTCCATCTTGCGCCGACTGGCCGAGGAGTATTTAGCGGTTTGCGCCGATCCCATCCAGCAGGAGCGGCGGAGCTTGTGGCGCGCGCACAACAGCCTGAAACGCACGCGCCCGCTGATCTATACCCGCGCGTTTGCCTGGGCCGAGATGGCGGAGTCGGCGCTGCTGTGCCAGGACACTTTCTTTCGCCCGTTCGAAAACTTCTTCCGCTACCAGTTGTATTGGAACACCCTCAATGACGACTCTGTCTTCGAGCCGTGGGTGACGGTGAATGCCGCCTATCAATGCGCCGGCTGGGGCTTGCAGGTGGAGCGCAGCTTTGCCGACGAGCCGGGCGGATCGTTCAAGGTGGATTACCCGTTGAAAGAGGAGGCTGATCTCGACCGGCTGCGCTTACCCTGGCACGAGATCGACGAGGAGGCTACTCGCCGGCGCGTGGAACGCCTGCACGATGCCATCGGTGATATCATCATGATCAACCTCGACCGAGGGCCAGCCTACCGTTTGTGGACCGGCGATCTCTCTACGGACCTGGGCTACTTGCGCGGAATCGAGCATTTTATGCTGGATATGTACGACCGGCCAGCGTGGCTGCACCGGGTAATGGCCTTCCTGCGTGATGGCGTGCTGCGCGCTCACGAGCAAGCCGAGGCGGCAGGTGATTGGGGCCTGTGCGCGCACCAGAACCAGGCCATGCCCTATGCCGAAGAACTGCCCGATCCCGCCCCCAACACCAACGGTGTCTCCCGCAGCCAGTTATGGGGTTATATGGCGGCACAGGAGTTCACCCTCGTCTCACCGGCGCTGCATGAAGAGTTCTTGCTCCAATACCAGCTTCCCATCCTCCAAGCGTTTGGGCTGGCGGCCTACGGCTGCTGCGAGGATCTGACGCGCAAGATCAAGCTGCTGCGGCAGATCCCCAACCTGCGCCGCATTGGCGTTTCTCCGTTTGCCAACGTAGCCCGCTGCGCCGAGCAGATCGGCGGCGACTATGTGCTCAGCTACCGCCCCAGCCCGGCGGAGATGGTGAGCTGCGCGTTCGACCCCGATACCATCCGCGCCACCTTGCGCCGCGATCTCTCCATCTGCAAAACAAACGGCTGCCATACCGATATCACGCTGAAGGATGTGGAGACGGTGGAGCGTGATCCGCGTCGCGTGCGCGAGTGGGTGAACATCACCCGGCAGGTGATCGAGGAACAAGAATGAGCATAGAAACTGGTATCACTGCTGCAAAAAGCCGCCCAAAGCTGCTTATTACACTCACCTATTACGCGTCATTTGTTGCTATGGGCATTTCTATGTCCTCACTCGGGCCAACCCTGCCTGGCCTGGCAGAAAATACCCGCGCCACCATCGCGGCGATCGGCGTACTGTTCACGGCCCGCTCGCTGGGCAGTTTGGCTGGTTCGGTGCTGGGCGGGCGCATCTACGACCGAATGAACGGCCACATTGTTATGGCGGCAATGGTGTTGGCAATGGCCGGATTCACTGCCCTTACACCGTTCATCCCCGTTCTGTGGGTGCTGACAGCAGTGTTGTTCTTCACCGGCGTTGTGCAGGGTATCCTCAACATTGGCGGTAACGCGCTGCTGGTGTGGGTACACGAACGGAACGTGGGGCCGTTTATGAACGGCCTGCACTTCTTCTTTGGGTTGGGCACCTTCATCACGCCGGTGATCGTGGCGCAGTTCATCGAGCAAGAAAATGGGCTGCTGTGGACCTACCTGCTGCTGGCAGTGCTTATCGCGCCTACGGCAGTGATGGCCTTCCTCCCAAGCCCGGCATCTCCGGTCAATACCAAAACACAGGCCGCCGAACAGCCTGACCCCTGGCTCATTACGCTAATCAGCCTGGTGTTTGGCTGCTATTCGGGCGCGTCGCTGGCTTATGGCGGCTGGATCTTCACCTATGCCACCGAGATGGGCCTGACCAATGCCATGAATGCCGCCTACCTTACCTCAGTCTTTTGGGGCGCGCTGACCCTCGGACGGCTGGCGGCAATTCCCCTCGCCATCCGCTTTAAGCCTATGGCCATCCTGCGCGCCGATTATCTTGGCGCATTTGCCAGCCTGATCGTTATGCTGCTTTGGCCGCGCTCGCTCACCGCGGTGATGATCACCTCTGCCGGGTTGGGCTTTTCGCTGGCATCCATCTACCCCACCACCATGTCCCTCTCTGGGCAGATGATGACCATCAGCGGCAAGGTGACCGGGCTTTTTGCCATTGGCAGCAGCGCCGGTTCGATGCTGATCCCATGGATCATCGGCGTGTTTTTTGCAATCATCGGGCCGCAGAGTATGGCAACCATCTTGCTCATCGATATGCTGCTGGCGCTGATCGTGCTGGTGCTGCTTTCGCGGCGCTCAGAGCTTCAGACAAAGACGGTAAAATAGTGGTTATGGAAACACCCGACTTTTACACAGCAGAACTGGAAGCGTATCTGCGATCTATCTACCGGCTCGATTGGGAACACGGCCTGCACGGGTGGTCGCATTGGCAGCGCGTCTACGAGAACGGTATGCGCCTGGCAAAAACCAACAGCGCGGATGAACTAGTCGTGGGATTGTTTGCCTTTACACACGACATTGCCCGTAAAAATGATGGCGGTGACCGTGGGCATGGGGCGCGGGCCGCCGCGCTGATCCGCGAAGAGATGCAGGGTCGATTCTTCCAGCTTACGCCCCTTCAACTTGCGCAGCTTACACAGGCCGTTTCCGAGCACACCGATGGGAAGACCGAAGCCGACATCACCGTGCAAACGTGCTGGGACTCAGACCGGCTGGATCTTTGGCGAGCAGGTTACTACCCCAGCCCTCACAAGCTTTGCACGAATGAAGCCAAAGACCCTGGCATCATCCAATGGGCAGTTCAACGCAGTGAGGCGTGGAGGCAGTCGCGCAGTTCCATATAGCCAAAGGAACTTTTCGACCTCATGCAGCGTTTGATCCTTGTTGATTAACGATATGCACGGAGGATCGCAATGAGAAACAAACCTATTTTGATGATTTTCGCCGCATTAGCATTGCTGGCGATTTTGGCGGCTTGCACTCCCAGTGCTCCGCAGCCCCTGGCGGTGATTTCTACAATCACAGCCCAACCGCCTTCCGAGCCGAACGCGGCCTATCCCGCCACTACAGCTTACCCTGTCGCTGAGCCAACCACTGCTTCGACTAAGCCTCCCATGGCAGCGACCGAGCCACCCACGGCAGAGCCAATTGTGCTGCCCTCACCTACCCCAGAACCGGCCGAACCATGGGTTTCGTACATTGGCGCAGATGAGAATCTGTGGATCATTAACCCGGCGCGCGGCGAAATGCGGCAAATCACGCAGGATGCGCAGCCGTTCGAACCCGGACTGGTGAATATTGTCTACTGCTGCGCCGTATGGTCATCCGATGGGCAGTACCTGGCGTACTCGCGCCACGTGGGAACACCAATCGCAGAGGGTGGCTACAATTACACCTTCCACCTGTGGCTGTTTGATATCACAACCGGGCAGTCACGCGAGCTGCTGGCCGACCAGCAGGTTTCCACCTTCGCCTGGCAGCCCGGTACGCACAACCTCACCTATGGACTGAGTATCGAGAACCAATACTTCACCATGCACCAGGTTAACCCAGCCTACGCTTCGGGTATTTGGACGCTGGATATCGACAGTGGAAGCGCATCCGAACTGGTCAAACCTGTAAACGGCTTTACGCTCGTCAATCCCCAATGGTCGCCGGATGGCCGGTTCGTGGGGTTCGAGGAAGTGCTCTACATGGAAGGCCGCGGCAACTTTGCCTATTATGAGGCGGCTTCTGGGCAGTACTTCCCATGGAACAAGGCCATCGGCGGTTACCGCTGGTCACCGGATGGAGAGGCGCTCTACTACGATTATCTGACCTATATGCCTTCGGGCAGCGAACGCGTTTTCCGCAGTAACCGCCAGAATACCGAGGAGCAGCAGATTTCAACCGATTATGCCAATGCCATCACACACAGTCCGCTGCTTACTCCAGATGGCACGCAGCTTATCTACACCATGGAAGAAATGGTGACAGATGGCGCCGGCCGCTATCAGATCGTCATACAGCCTGCCGCAAGTGGCGAAGCGCGCGTTCTGGGCGAATTCGATCAGCCGGGCGAGCTCTCGATTTCCGCGGATGGCAGCCTGCTGCTGCTTTCTTCTGGCCAATGGGATAACCGGCAAATCTCGATGATTACGCTCGCGGATCAAACTGCGCGGGTACTGGTGCAGGGCAAGCAGCCGGTCTGGCAGCCAGTCGGCATGGGGCAGTCCGTTCCGTAGCCGGGAAAACAGAACACCAAATCAGCAGATCCGCAGGGCAAAGGAAAAACGCGGCCTTGCGGATCTGTTAGCATTTGGGGGCCTAAAAACCAGCAAGCAGAGCCGCCTGCCGGGGTAAAATCTTCGTGTGGAGATTCCCAATGCCCATACACCATGATGATCCCCTTTCAGCGACCAATTCTTCTGAGGCAGTAACTCCAAAAGCAGGCCTGCGAGCTGGGCTGCTGCTCTCTGGCGTCCTGCTGTGGATACTGCTCATTCTGGGCGGCTATTATTACTACCATAAGCCGATCTCGCTCGATATGATCGGCGCGCCTGCTGCCGCCCTGTTGGATTTGGCTCTGGTTGGGCTAATCGCCGGGCTAGCCGGTGGGCTTGGGCAAAAAATCTTGCCCGCCAGGATCTTCCCACCGCTGGAACGCATGGCAATGCACTTTGGGCTGGGTGCTGGCTTGATCGCATTTGTATGGTTGGGTTTCGGTTTTGTTGGTCTTTGGCGATTTCCGCTTGCCGTGCCGCTGCTGCTTGTTGGCAACCTGCTGCTGCGCCGGAATGTGGGCGCTTGGTGGCAGTCCTTCACCGCGGTGGGCGAAGCGTGGCGTAGAGCGGGAACCCTGGAGCGCGTTCTAGCCGGCCTCAGCGCGACGCTGGTGCTGTACCAACTTCTGCTAGCGCTGGCCCCGCCCACTAAGTGGGACGCGCTGACCTACCACCTGCAAATGCCGCGCCAGTACCTCGAAGCAGGTCGGCTCATCTTCCTGCCAGAAAACCCATACTGGGGCCATCCGCAGCTCGTTGAGATGCTCTACACGCTTGGCGCATCCGCACACCGCGTGGAAACTGCCAGCGTGATCGGCTGGGCAGCGGGAGTAATCTTCCTGCTGGGGCTGCTGAGCTTTACCAATACCCGCCTGGCGATCCTGCGCGGTGATTCTGGCAGCACAAACGCCGGCTGGATGGCGGTCACTGCGGTTGTTGCCGGGTACACGTTCCGCAACCTGCTCTCCTGGGCTTATACGGATGGTTTTTCAGCCCTGTTTGGATTATGTGGGCTGATTCTGTTCCTGGCGTGGCTGGATAATGATATTCAGGATGCCGGTCGGGGACGCTGGCTGTTGTGGGCCGGTGTGTTTGCCGGGCTCGCCGCCGGAACGAAGTGGACCGCCGGTGTGCTCGCATTGGGCATTTTCCTGGCGGCGCTGATCTTCCGCAAGCAAACCGGCCCTCGCTGGAAAACATTCCTGCTGGCGGGCGGGCTGGCCTTCCTGGTCGTCACCCCCTGGCTTTTAAAGAACCTGCTCGTCACCGGCAGCCCGCTGTATCCCTACTTTTTCCCGACCGAGACTCTGAACGCCGCCCGGATGGCATCCGCCAATGAATTTCCGCCGGTAACAGATTGGTGGCTGCACCTGCTGCTGCCCCTCACCACCACCTGGACGGGCGTAGATAGCGCGCCCGGCTTCTCCGCCGACCTTGGGCCGCTGCTGCTGCTCTTCGCGCTGCCCGGCTTTATCCGCTGGTGGCGGGCAGATGGCGACCGCAGTCCGCAAGCCCGGGTGATGGCGTTTTTCCTCATCCCTGCTGCTCTGGCGATGGGCATTGCCAGCATCAGGATGGGCCACCTGATGCAGACTCGCCTGTACTTCGTACTGCTGCCGTGCCTCGCCGTGCCCGCCGGCTGGGGTTGGGATTGGCTGCAAGGGCAGGTGCTTTCTGGTGTACGCCTTCGCCGCATTGCTGGGGCGGTTGCGCTGCTGGTGATGGGGCTGGTATTCTGGCAGGAAACCCACCGCATGGCACAGATCACGCCAGGCAGTTTGCTGCTCGGCGCCAAAGATCGGCAAGCCTACCAGGAAGAAACCCTCGGTTATCACATTCTGGCGATGCAGTCGATGGAAGAGCTGCCGGCAGATTCGCGCATTCTGATGTTATGGGAACCACGCGGATTGTATGCCCCGCTCAACGCCCAGGCCGACCTGTGGATCGACCGCTGGCGCACCGACGTGCGAGAATTGGGTTCCGCACCCGCGATTTTGCAGCGCTGGAAAGGGGAAGGCTTTACCCATGTGTTGCTGTACGAGCAGGGATTAGAAATCATCCGCCCGCAGGAAGGACAGTCTCCTACCCCCAACTGGACGGTTATGGAAGCGATGCTGCCTTTGCTTGGCGACCCGATCAGCGATACCGGGCCATACCAGATTTACGCGCTGCCGTAGCGACTACGTGTGGATGGAACCATCGGGTAAGATGGTTCCCGAAAGCGAGCGTGCGCGCAGGATCTTATGATCCGGCACGTTCGAGCCGGTAAGATTCGCGCCGGTGAGGTTCGCGTTGGTCAAATCTACGCCGCCCAGGTTCGCCGCCAGGAGATTGGATTCGCCCAGGTCGGCTTCAGTAAGGTCTGCCTCTGCCAGATTGGCTTCGCGCAAGTCGGTACCGTGCAGATTGGTTCCGCGCATGCGCGCCCTTCGCAAATCCGCGCCGGACAAATTCGAGCCGCGCAGGTCGGCGCCGCCAAGGTTCGCTTCGTGCAGGTCTGCGCCGCGCAGATCGCAATCGCGCAGGTTTGCCCCTTGGAGAGTCGCGTAAGAGAGCGAAACACCACGAAGATCCATCCCACTCAAGTCGATCTGGCTAAGCCAAAGTGGTTTTGCCTGGTTCAACAGCACAAATATTTCATATCGCGTAAACTCTGCCATAATTCACCTCGTTCAAACGCTATCAACCATGAAGAAACGCGCGCATCTTAAGATTCGCATTGCGGGTCGTACTCCCAGGTGCGCAAGCCGAAGCGGCTAAGATAAATAGGAATGCTACGAAAGGCGCTGTTCTCCTGCTCGATCTCGCGGATCATCGCCCGTCGCGCCCAGGAAGACTCATTGCACAGCAGGGTCAGCGAGCCACCTTCTCCGCCTGCCCCGTTGACCTTCCAGCCCAGCGCGCCGTGCGCTTTCGCAATCGCTATAATCCGCGCTGCGTCGGCGTTGATCAACGCAGGATGCAGCCGTTCTTGCGCTTCGGTATTCTCAGTCATCGCTTGCCCAAGGGCGGTAAAGTCGCCCGCATAAACCGCATCACGCGACTTTCTGGCTGTTTGACGCAAGTCATCCAATGGGGGACAGTTCGGTCCGGCATTCTCCAGCCCGTGGATCACCATCTCGTGTACTTGCGATGAGACGTGCGACTTGCCAAGATAAACAAGCACCAACCGGCGCTCCAGCTCCCACCAGATTGCATTCGAAACCTGGATCTGCGAGACGCTGGCATGTGGATATTGGAACATCTCGATGTAGTTAATGCCCCCGTATGCCGAGCATAGCTGATCCTGAATGCCGCACTGCTGACCGAGCATTTTGGTCTCGATATGCTGCGCGGCGGCTGCCACCTCGTGCGGGGTCATGCGCCCGGGAGTCAGCGAATCGAGCGCGCCGATGAGCGACACAGTAACTGCTGCCGACGTGCCGGTGGATGCCCCGCCTGGCGCTTCTGAGTAAATGGTCACTTCAAAAGACAGGTCTTTTGGCACGTGCATATAATCGATGGCAGCTTCAAGAAGCGGATGCTTGTTCCAGCCATGGTGGTTTTCGGGGGTTACGGCGTAGCGCTCGCCGTAGTTTTCCGCGTGGATAATCACCCGGTCATCCTGCTCGTCAGACGCATACACCGCGATCTGTGCCTCGGCATACGGGTACACGCCGATGTTAAAAATGGAGCCATATCCGGCAAACCAGGTATCCGTCCAGCCGCCATTATCGCAAATGCGGATGGGCGCGACGCTATTGATAATGCGCAGGGGTTTGCGGTTACCCTTCCGTTCCAACATCGACTGTTCTACTCCTGTGCGGATGCAGATTTTTCATAAACGGTGGAAAAGCCTACTTAAGGCCAGTAGCATCATTGTATATCGATTTTGAGAGAACGGGGAATTGAATTGCAAAATTATTCAGGCGACATGGGTTCTTTTCGCTGTTCAAAAATATCATGCCCGGTTTTGATTGCAAAATATCAAAGATCTACCACGGGCTTTGGTAGGCGGAACCCGGCATACTCCAATTTTGAGAAGTCAGGGTGCGGGCATAATCTTACACTGCTGGCTGGAGACAGTAGCGGCTGTCGTATAGATCGGGGTTGTAGATGGCGCGCCGCCCCGGGCAGCCGTCGCGCGGGCTAAGCTCGCAGTTTTCAAAGGCCACCTCGGTGGGGAAGTGAATGCCCGATACGCTCTTATTCGGCACCATCAGCATCGATTCCGTCAACCGCACGCCGATTTCGTCCTGTCGGCCTGCCAGCATGGCAAAGAACACCTGCTGCTGTGTCAGGGGCCAATCCGCCAGGGAGCCGGGATTCATGCGAGCGGTGGGGCCAGGGTGATAGTGTGCTTCAATGTGCTCGCTGACCGCGCGGATGGCACAGAACAGCGCCCGCTCCTTGATCGCTTCGGCCCAGAAGCGGTGGACGACATCTTTCATGTCCCCTGCCCACGATTCCAACTCTGCGCCGCAAGTGACCAGGTAGGGGAATACACGGTGGGCATGGGCCAGATTAACTGCCAGAACGCGGCTGGTAAACACCTGCCCGCCGATCTTGACCCAATCCTCAGCGCGATCGTCAATGTAAGCCATCACGTACATCGCCCTGGCCCGTGCGATTGGCACGGCAACCTCTAGCATGCGCAGCAGTTCAGCTTCGTTTGCGCTGCCATCTTTGATCCGCAGACGCTTTTTTAGCTGGGGCAGATCCACGTCAAACGGGACCTGCTCCAGCACGTGCGTAACGAGCGTTTCCGCCATTGCTATTCCCCTGGTGTGGGGTCTTCCATGGCTGGCGGCTCCTGCTCCGCATCACTTTCCGCGGATGCCTCGACCGGAGCCGTACCATTGCCAGAAACATGCGCTTCAATGGCATCCGAATTGCCAGAAAAGGCATTGGCTTCTAGCGCATCCGCTGTGGATTCTACGTCAACCCCATTCCCTTCATCAATGTCGTCCAGCCCGCTGGTGATCCATTCTTCCAGCAGATGATCCTCATATTCCGTCAGTTCCAGGCGCGCCCGCTTGCACAGAGCGCGGATATTGGCGCACACAACGTTTGCCAGATCGCGCTCGGTATAGCTGCCGGGCTGTTTGCCAAACCGCCCGCCATCCTGGAAGATGATGCCCTTGAAGATCAGCACAATATCACTTCGCGAAATCGGCACACCGTGATCGGCGCACCAATCGCTCACCGCCTTCGAGGATTGATACGTGCTGTACGTTTTCTCGCCCTGGGCGATCTGATGCAGTTCGGTAACAATACCGTTGAAAACAAGCGCGTACTCCTCAGAAGATAGGTCCGGCACGCCCGTGACACGGCTTACCCGCTGCGCCAGATCCTCGATGCTCGGCGGCGCCTGATCGCTGTAGCGATCATCGTCATCATCCTCTGTATCTTCGCCTTCTTCGAGCGGCTCATCCTCGTCATCAAATTTTTCCGGCATTTCGCGTACCGAGAACATGTGCGTCTCAACGCCTGCGTCTTCAACTGCGTGCTCTTCCGCTACAGCAGCGCCTTCCACCAGTTCTTCCGTATCATGCGTTTCAGCCGCATCCAGCACGCCGGTGAACTTCGCCGCTTCCTGCTCGGCAAGTTTCTCCTCGCCGCCATCGCTTGCTTCACCTTCCTGTTCTGCGGACGGCTCTACGGCTGCCGGGCGCTGCTCGCGCGATGCCTGCGGATGCGAGTGGCGCTGTGGATCGAAGATGTAGCCCGGCTCGGGCTGGGTTGAGATTTCCAGGCCAAGATCGGGCGTATTTTGCAGCAGACGCTTGAACGACCCGGCCCCCGCCCACTGTGATTCGAGCACCTGCTGGCCAAGGCGGTTGACCACTTGCTGCGAAACGCGCGCCAGCAGCACGGGCGTCCGCGAACCGGCGACAATTTCGCGTACGATTCCGAGCACCTTTTCACGCAATCGAGCAGGATCGAGCTTGCCGGTCTTTTCCGCGCCAGCGGGCTGTTCTTTCTCGCCACGCCCCGTGCCAGGCTTACCGACAGGCGAGCGCTTATCTTTCTCGACCTGCTGCGGCTTGTCTGCGGCTGGGCGATCCTTGCGCACCGGTTGGAATTTATCTGCTACCGGGTGAAGCCGCTCCGCCGGGGGGATTACGCGATCGGATGATGGGAAAATGCGCTCGGTCGTGGACGGTTGGCGATCCGCTTCCGCATGCGACGGGGATTTTACAATCACCGGCTTGACCACCAGCTTGTACATGGTGGCATTCAAGCGAACCAGGTTCAGGCGCGGCTCGGAGCATGCCAGCGCTTCTGCCAGCCGCTGCGACGTGCCGTAACCCAGCCAGTTGTTGCTGTCGCGGAATTCGCGGAAATCCTTGAGGATGTCTGGCAGATCCGCGCCTGCTACCTCGCCACTGGTGCAAGCCGCCTCGTACACGCGCATGGCCATCTCTTTGACCGTGTTGAGCGAGACGCGCCCGCGCCCGGCCCCACCACAGCTTGTATCGTGGCTGACGCCCAGCGCCTCTTCGATGAACTCTTCCTCGCTGATCACCAGGTCGCAGGCCGCTTTATAGGCGGGCGGCATGAAATCGATTGCCAGAGTAGTGGTGCGGCGATCGTGCGCGCGCAGCCGCAGCAGCACCGGCATAAAATCTGAGTCGCCCGAGAAGATGATGAACTCGTCGAAGTAGGTCTTGTGGTTGAGCAGGTCGAGGATATCCATCACCATGTAGATATCCGAGCTGTTCTTGCCTGTGCGCGTGAGAGTGGGACAGTCGGTGACGGAAAACGCCGCGCTGGTGAAGAACGAGCGGAAGCGGCGGAAGCCGGCATCTGGGTTAGGGTAGCAGCGGCGCACCAGGATGGAGCGTTCGCGCGGTTGGCCTTCTTTGCCGTCGGCTCTTCCCGGCAAGCCCCGCTCTAGCCAGCCAAGCCAGCGGGCGGGATCTGATGCGAAACGTTCCGCGGCCTGTGGGTCAGACTTGCTCAGGCCAATATAGATGTTATCAAAGTCCACGAACAGGGCGCTGCGAATGGGCGCCGCGTTAGAAGCAAACGGTTCCATAAAAAAGATTCCTATGTGCGCAAAAAGTGCGCGTCGAAACAAAAATTTACTTATGATTCTGCCTGTACCGGCGCCGAAAATCTGGCGTAGCTGGTAACCGGCAGTTGGATTAGCAAATGAATCCCACCTCGATTGTGTACCGGCGCGTTTCTAGCGGTTTGAGCAGTTGCAGCGTGCCCATCGCCCGCTCTTCGCGCCGGCCTCCTACATGACAGTTCGCAGGTTCAATCCCTACGGCATACTGACCTTCACCCATCATTTTCCACTCGACCAAAATCGGAAAATCTGCCAGGGCATAGCGCCAGTATACACCCAATCCCTTGCCGCCGTTGAAGGCGGGGTTGACCAATCGCAGTTCTACCTGACCAGTGGGGTCGGCTTGCAGCGCGTGATAAAACACTTGCTCCTGATACCCGGGCTGAGGTTCTTCGAATAGATTATAACGTGCAATCCCACGCTGCGCTACTTCATCTCGAGCATCGGGCTGGTGGTTTGGCAGTTCCAGGCGCGTGCTTGAATCGACCAGTGGATAGCCCAGGTTGAAATGCTGCAAGAACATATGCGGCACGGGCTGGAAGGCGTGATTTTCAACAACGTCTTCGATCCAGAAGCGCTGCCCGCTGAGCCACATGCCAACGCGGCGACGCAGCGAAATATCCTCGCCGAACATCGCCACCTGGCGCACCGTGCCTTCCACCCACAGGTAGTAATCATCGTCTTTCCACTCGCCGCCCCAGCGAACACTGCGAGCAGGGGTTCCCGCGATGCGCCCGTGCAGGCCCAGCGTCTCTCCGGCATCTTCATTCGGCGAGCCAGCCTGATTCAACCCGCACGGCGTGAGGAACCCGCCCGGCCAGGTGCGCAGCCAGCCCGCCCCTTGCGGTTCGCTGTAAGCCGGGTGTGCCGTACCTACCCCGGTAAGAAAAGGCACCGGTACGCCCTGGAACCATAGTTCGGTGATCGCCATGCCCCGGTCGGTGACAACGACCAGCTCTAGCCCAGCGGTATTGCGCAGCCGCACCGCCCGGACTCCGCGTTCATTACCGTCGACCAGCTCGAACGGTTCCGCGCGCGCGATCTGCCGGATATCCCCCACCCGGCGCAGGATTTCTTGCCGTGTTAAAGTCTTTCCCCATAAAGTGGCCATTCCACCTCCGTCTTCCTTGTCGTTTGGTGTCTTTGCATCTGGCAGGGTTTTGTGGTGATTGGGAGTGCGCGCGTTGCAGTGC
>JAEYTI010000176.1 GCA_023434145.1 Chloroflexota bacterium
GCACTGCAACCTCTCCCTACAACCACGGCAAAAACCAGAGACCCCATATGTAGTTTCAATGAGTTTGGGTGTCACAGGGGGTGGTCACACCCCCTGTGACACCCAAACTCATTGAAATCCATAAAGAGCGTATCCGAAAATCGATATCGTTTACCGGTTCTCGGGCACTGCCAGCCGTGCTACGGCGGTCTGCGCGGCCTGAGCCGGGTCGCTCTCGCGCTTCATCACTTTCAACGTGGCCTCTTTGAGCACCGGCCCAAGCCCCACGATCTGATCGATGGAGGGGCGCGCCTGGGCCGAAACGGCGATTGGGCTGAGCAGGGTCTTCAAACTTTGGCTGCTCCACGCCGCCAGGGAGGATGGGCGGGTGGGCAGGAACCCGGCGGCTTCGGTCCAGCGGGCGAGGAAGGGCCCTTCGGCGAGGAATTCCGCCAGCCGAATGCTCAAGATTCGGCGCTCGGGCAGCGGATCGGCGACAGCCCAGCCCCAACCGGTGGCGAGGCTCATTGGGGTATCATCCAGGGCTGGGATCGGCACCGCGGCGGTATCGGGCGGCAGTGTTCGCAGGTAGTCGGATGCCCACGTGACGAGCACATTCACCCGCCCATCCTGGTACGCCTGCCAAACCTGCGCGGGGTTCTCATACTGCGAGAGCCAGTATGGGAAGATGCCGCGCTGCTCGCCGTCGGCGATGACCTGGAGCACGCGCGACAGCACTTCCGGCTGCAAGGTGGGCCGGCGCTGCGCATCTTCGACGATGCCGCCGAGTGATTGGTACAAGGAAAGGACGAACAGCGATTGTGTATCACCGGCGGGGAAAGCTACCGGCTGCCCCAGGCGGTAGACGGTCTCCCAATCGATAGGGGCAGCAATCACACGTGCGGGGCGGAAAGCGACCACCAGTGAGTCACCGGCGAACGGCAGCGCAAAGGTGGCGCCTTGCACCATTGCCAGCGCGCGGGCATAGTCGTACCAGTCTGCCTGATCAATGACGGTCGAAGAACCATCCAGCGGATAGATAAGCCCCTTTAGCGCAGCAGCTTCCAGGTCGGTGCGGGGAAGGGCCACCACTGAGGGCAGCGCCAGTGGGGCGGCAGCTCCGGCAGCGGAAAGTGATTCGAGCAGACCGCCCGGCCCGGCGGTGGATTTGATGCGCACCTGCACGTCGATGTTGTTCTGGCGCGAAAACTCCTCCAACCGCTCGCGAAGGAGGTCGGCCGCCGGGGTGCCCGCGTTCGGATCGAACTCGGGCGGAAGCCAAAGGGTGAGCACCTGTGGTGCGTTATTGCGCGTAGCCATTTCGGTGGGCTCTGTGGATGGAGGCTGAACCGCCGGATCGGGGGCAGCAGGCGTTTCGGTAGGTAGCGGAGCGGGGCTGGGGGTCGTCCCCCGCATCCCAAACGTGTCGAGCAAATTGGCGGGCAGGGTACAGGCGGTGAGAAGCACCAGCGCGAGTAACAGAGATGTGAGTCTGCGAATCATGAAGGTATTGTACCAAGGAATGGGGATGGGTTCTGCGTGAGATGCAAAAGGGGCCGACACAGTCGGCCCCTTTTGCATCTCACGCAGAACCTGAACTTTAGATGCTCACAGGCCCGCTGAGCAGCGCAGCCAGGAGCTTGACGCTGTTCTGAACGTCGTCGTAATCGACCATCTCGGAGGGGCTGTGGATGTAGCGGGTGGGGATGGAGAGGCAGCCGGAGGGCACGCCTGCGCGGGTCATCTGGATGGCGCGTGCATCGGTGGTGCCGCCTTCCAGCACTTCCATCTGGTAGGGGATATTGGCCTTTTCCGCGGTTTCCACCATCCAGCGCATTACGCGCGGGTCGGCGAGCATGCCGCCGTCACGAACTTTGACGGCTGGGCCTTTGCCCAGTCCAACTTCCATGCGGAACATGGTCTTGGGGGTATCGCCGGAACCGGTCACGTCAACGGCCAGACCCAGGTCGGGATCTACGCCGTAGGCGGCAGTGGTCGCGCCGCGCAGGCCAACCTCTTCCTGGGTGGAGAAGACGAAGTACAGCTCGTTGGGCGAGGAGTCGATCTGGCGCATGGCCTCGATCATCACCGCGCAGGCGATGCGGTCATCCATCGCCTTCGAGACGAGCCGGCTGCCCAGGTCGGCGAAGGGGCGGTCGAACACGCCCAGGTCGCCCACCTTCACCGGGCAAGAAGCGCGGTCCACAGCGCCGAAGTCGATGTACATGTCGGAGAGAGACGGCATCTTGTTGTTGTCATCCATGCGGTCCATGTAGATGACGCCCTGCGCGCCGTTGAGGAAGCGCACGCGCCCGCCGATGCAGTGACGGGGGTATACGCCGCCAATGCCGGTAAAGCGGACAAAGCCTTTTTCGTCGATGTGAGTAGCGATGACGCCGATCTCATCCATGTGCCCTGAGATCATGATGCGCAGCCCGCCTTCACCCTTGGCGCCTTTGCGAGCGATGAGGTTACCCATTGCGTCTACACGGATTTCGTCCGCCATTCCTTCGATCTCGCCGCGGATCAAATCGCGCACGGCACCTTCGTAGCCCGAAGGGCCAACGGTTTCAACCAGTCGTTTGATCAAGTCTTTCATGAATGCGTGTCCTTTGTGTCTTTTCTTGTCGTCGTGTTTCATGATCTGGCGCCGCCACATCATGGAACACACACCATATTAGTTGCGGCTGCCATCTAGAATGCTGCGATCTATGCGGTGCAGGGCATTCCAGATCAAGCGGACGGCATTTTCATAATCGCTGCGGCGTGAAACCATCGCGGCTGTGTGGGCATAGCGCCCCGGCACCGAGATCGAGATGGCGGGCACGCCCGCGCGGACTTTGTGGATCGAGCCGGCGTCCGTACCTCCGCCGCCGGGCTGGCGGATCTGGTAGGGGATATTCAACTCGTCGCCGGTGCGCATCACCATTTGGGCGATGCGGGGATCGCCGAGGGTAGAAGAGTCGGCCAAATAGATAGCCGGGCCCTGACCCAGTTTGGTGTTGTAGGTGTAGGATTCGCTCTCGTCGTGCTTTGGCATATCGTTTGCGGGCGTCGAATCCACGGCGATTGCCAGATCGGGATTTAGGGTATAGGCGGCAACGCGCGCGCCGCGCAGGCCGATCTCTTCTTGCACCGACCAGGAGAGCAGCAGCTCCACGTTGGGCGGGGCGGCTTTCAGGATCTCGATCAGCAGGGCGCAGCCCAGGCGGTTATCGAGCGCCTTGGCAACGAACGATGGGCCGATCTCGCGGAAGCGGGTGGCAAAGGCGGCGCGGTCGCCGGGCTTGATCTTGCCACCGCCCAGGCCGATGTCGATGCGCATGGTATCGAGCGAGATTTTGCTGTCTGTTTCGCCAGGTTCAGTCAGGTGGATGGCTTTTGCGCCGATTACGCCGGGTACATTTTCCTTGCCTACCAGCACGATTTTGCCGGGCAGCGTGCGGTCATCGATGCCGCCGATCTTGGTGAAGCGGTACAGCCCGCCCTCTTCGTCGGAGACGATCAGGAAGCCGATTTCGTCCATGTGGGCGTCGAGCATCACGCGCACGGGGTTTTCCACGCCAACCGCGTGCTTGATCGCCAGCACGCTGCCCAGCGCATCCACTTTCACCTCGTCGGCAAGCGGTCGCACCATTTCGAGTACAATCTGGCGCACTTCTCGCTCGTCGCCTGAGACGGCGCTGGCATTGCACAGCCGCTCGATCAGCTTGATCGATTCCTCGCCGATGACCGGTTCTTGAAGGGTTACCTGGTTTTCGCTCATAGTTCCCTTTGTTGTATTTTTCGTAACCACGCTGCCGGTGGA
>JAEYTI010000183.1 GCA_023434145.1 Chloroflexota bacterium
AAGAACGTTTCGCGTTGGAAGAACTGGCGAATTACATAATCGAGCGGAAGTTTTAATTATTTTCGCTCTTTATGGGGTTCAAGGAGTTTTGGTGTTACAGGGTTGGTACCAACCCCTGTAACACCAAAACTCCTTGAAACCCATAAAGAGCGAAAATAATTAAAACTTCCGCTCGATTATGTAATTCGCCAGTTCTTCCAACGCGAAACGTTCTTCTGATGGCGGAAGGATGCGCAGCGCGTTCAGACCGCGCTCTACGTAGGCAACCGCCTCCTGGTGCGCCGCGCGGATCGCGCTGCTCTTGCGGATGGCGTCGAGGATACGGTCCACCTGCTGATCGTTCAGGCAGCTTCCTTCACGCAGCATGCGCGCGTGGGGATCATTGGGATTGGCCTCGGTGAACAGAATCACTGGCAGGGTGACGATACCCTGGCGCAGATCGCTGCCGACCGGCTTGCCAACCGTGGCCTGATCGCCGGTGAAGTCGAGGATATCGTCTACGATCTGGAAGGCTGTGCCGATCTCGCGCCCAAAGCGGCGCAGTTGTTCGGCGGTACTGTCGTCTGCATTGCCAAGGTAAGCCGCGGAGAGCGCGGAGGTCTCAAACAGCGAGGCAGTCTTGGCGTAGATGCGCTTCATGTAGTTATCGCGGTCGGCAGTGCAGCGGCTGTTGAGAAGCTGCACGATCTCGCCTTCTACAATGATCGACAGTGTGTGTGAGAACAGCTTCATCACGCGCAGGTTTTCCGTCTCGGCTGCGAGCTTGGCGGCGCGGGCGAAAATGAAATCCCCGGTGAGAACGGTGGTGGCGGGCGTCCACTTGGAATTGAGGGTGGGCATGCCGCGCCGCAGCAGTGCTCCATCGATCAGATCGTCATGCACCAGGGTAGCGGTGTGCAGCAGTTCGATGGCGGTTGCCAGGGTAATCAGGCATTCTTCCTGCCCGCCAAGCATTTTACCGGCAAGGATGGTCAACGCCGGGCGGACGCGTTTCCCGCCGGCAGATATCAGTAATTCCATTGCAGTGCCCAGGTCAGGATGGTACTCCTCCGCCTGACGACGCATGAGCGCCTCAACGGCACGAAGTTCCTCTTGAACAGGGTCGAAAAAAGATACGGTTGTGCTCAAAGATCTGCTCCCCAGTGAAACAAATGATTGGCATTATCCCAGGTGGCTTGAATAACGGATTCTACCGGCTGCCCGTGCAATTCGGCGATTTTTTCTGCCACCAAAGCAACGTAAGCTGGTTCATTGCGCCGGCCCCGGTGCGGATGCGGCGTGAGGAACGGCGCATCCGTCTCGATCAGGGTCTGTTCCAGTGGCAGCCCAGCCGCAACGGCGTGCTTCTCCTGCGCGTTCTTAAAGGTCACCGGGCCGCTAATTCCGATAAAAAAGTGTTTTTCAGCGGCTCGCTGCGCTTCTGGCAGGCTGCCGTCGTACGAATGTAGAACGCCGGGGCGATCTGCCAGCGGCGACCCCTGCTGTTTGAGATGCTCCTGCCACCCTGCCAGGGTAGACCACGTTTCTTCCAGCGCCTTGCGGTTGTGGATGATGACCGGCAGGTTCAACTCGGCGGCAAGCTCCAACTGTTCCTGGAATACCGACTGCTGCACCGGGCGAGGGGAGCGGTCGCGGTAAAAATCCAGCCCAATTTCGCCAATGGCGACGACTTTGGGATGCGAAGCAAGGTCCGTAAGGATCGATCGGGTGTCATCATTCCAGGTTGAGGCATCACCAGGGTGCACGCCCACCGCGGCATACAGATTTGGGTGCCGTTCTGCCAGCGCCACCGCCGAGCGGCTGTTTTCCACGTCGATGCCCGGGATTAAAATTCGCCGCAAGCCGCGCTCCCACGCACGCTCGAGCAGCGCTTCAAGATCATCCTGAAACGTGTCAAGGTTCAAATGGCAGTGCGTGTCTGTTAGCAAATTCACAGTTGGCTTTCCTGATCCTCATCCCGGTTTACATTATAGAGTTAAAATCTCTATAATGTGAGATTTGTAACGATTGATGCTATTATATCAGTGGTTTGGTGAAGATGAAAGTTTTTGTAGGATGGTCGATCCGCATTTCACCGACCATTCATGTGCGCTTCATTTAATCTCCGAATTGGGGGTAGCCGTCGCGATGACAGGCCCCGAACGTGCTATAATCTCGTCCGGATCATTTTGGCCCCGTGCGGATGGTTCTCACGGGCCGAGGATTGGATGGAGGAGCCGTTGGACGGAATGCACCGGACATATTTGGATTATGCTGCCACAACACCGGTCGATGAGCGCGTGCTCGCGGCCATGTTGCCGTACCTCCGCGCGTCGTTTGGCAACCCTTCCTCCGTTCACACCTGGGGACAACAGGCGGAGGATGCGGTGGAGCGCGCTCGCCTGGAAGTCGCGGCGCTGCTGCATGCCCGCCCCGAAGAGATTGCCTTTACAGCCTGCGGCACCGAGAGCGATAACCTGGCCCTGCGCGGGGTAGCCTGGGCGCAGAATAAGAAAAACTGCCGGCACATCCTAATCAGCCCGGTGGAACATCACGCTGTACAGCACACGGCCCACCAGCTCGCGGATCTGCACGGGTTCGAGGTGGAGGAACTGCCGGTTGATGAATATGGGCGTGTGAACCCGGACGACGTTGCCGGGGCGATCCGCGCGGATACGGCGCTGGTTTCGGTGATCTACGCCAACAATGAGATCGGTACGATCAATCCGGTGGCGGAGATTGCGAAGGTTTGCCGCGAGCGGAATGTGCCGTTCCACACCGATGCCGTACAGGCTGCCGCGCACCTGCCGATGAACGTGGAAGCGGATCACATTGACCTGATGGCGATCGGCGCGCACAAGTTTTACGGACCCAAGGGAGTGGGGGCGCTGTATGTTCGCCGCGGCACCCCCTATATTTCGATGATGACCGGCGGTAAGCAGGAGAACGGTATGCGCGCCGGAACGCAGAACGTGCCTTACATCGCCGGGCTGGCAGAGGCGCTGCGGTTGGCGCAAGAAGAAGCCGTCGAGTGGAGCGCGCGGCTTACCCCGCTGCGCGACCACCTGATTGGCGCGGTGCTGGAGGAAATTCCGCGCGCCCGCCTGACCGGTCACCCGGTGGAGCGCCTGCCCAACCACGCCAGTTTTGTGTTTGAGGGTGTGGACGGCAACTTGCTGCTGCAAATGCTGGACGTAGCAGGGTTTGCCTGCTCCTCTGGCTCGGCGTGCAAGACGGGCAGCCCGCAACCTTCTGAAGTGCTCACCGCCATTGGCCTTTCGCGCCCATGGGCGCTCGGCTCGCTGCGCGTGACTCTGGGCCGCCAGACCACAGCCGAAGAGGTGCAGGCCTTCCTCAAGACCCTGACTGAAACCGTCCGGCGCGTGCGCGCTTTGAGCACTTGAAGAAACTTGAATGGTTTTGCCTGGGTTGTGGTTCCATGGAACCACAACCCAGGCAAAAAACTACCTTGCAGCGCCATAGAATGGAGTAAGATTAACGCTATGATGAGCAATCCGCCCACCGTGGTCGTCGCGATGAGCGGCGGCGTGGATAGCTCGGTCGCCGCGGCCCTGCTGGTAGAGCAGGGGTACCGCGTGATCGGTATGATGCTGCGCCTGTGGAGCGAGCCCGGCATGGAAGATGAAAACCGCTGCTGCACGCCCGATGCCATGGCGCTTGCGCGGCGCGTGGCGGCGAAGCTGGGCATCCCCTTCTATGCGGTTGACGCGCGCGAGACCTTCCACGACGTGGTGGTACAGTCGTTTATCGATGGCCATCAGCAGGGCGTCACGCCGAACCCTTGCATTCTGTGCAACCGGCAGATCCGCTGGGGATTCTTGTACGAGCGGGCGCGTGCTTTTGGCGCGGATTACTTCGCGACGGGGCATTACGCCCGCCTGCGCCGCGAGGAAGACGGTTCCGTGCGATTACTGCGCGGGCTCGATCACGCCAAGGATCAATCGTATGTATTGAGCGTGCTGGAGCAGGAGAAACTGCGCCATACGCTTTTCCCAATCGGGCAATATGCCAAGCCGGATGTGCGCCAGCTTGCCCGCAAGTTCGACCTGCCGGTGGCTTCGCGCGCCGACAGCCAGGATTTATGCTTCCTGGCCAACCGCGATTACCGCGGCTTCCTGGCGCGTAATGCGCCCCAGGCAGCCGGGCAGCCGGGGCCGATTGTTACGAGCGCCGGAGCAGTGATCGGCGAGCATCAGGGCCTGCCGTTTTATACCATCGGGCAGCGCAAGGGGCTGGGTATCGCCGCGCCAGAGCCGCTGTACGTGCTGCGCAAGGAACTTGCAACCAATACGCTGGTGGTAGGCCACGAGGAGGAATTAGGTCAGCGCAGCCTGACCGCCACCGGTGTGAATTGGGTTCGTGGGGCAGCGCCAGAAGGGCTGCTGCGCGTGACGGCGAAGATACGCTACAAGGCTACCGAAGTCGCCGCCACTGTTGCGCCGGGCAAAAATGGGCAGGCGCAGGTTGAATTCGAACAGCCGCTGCGCGACATCACCGCCGGACAGCGGGTGGTGTTTTACCAGGGAGAGGAATGTTTGGGCGGTGGCGCGATTGCTGAAATCGCCACCGAATCGTAAGGGAGGGGATGATGACTCTACCGGCGTTTTTGTTCGGCGTGCTGGTTTCAACATTGATGGGGGCAGCCTTCCACCTGTGGAAGGGGGGCGGGCTGGGTCGGTTGATCTTGTACGTGATCCTCGGCTGGGTTGGTTTTTGGGTCGGGCACGTGCTGGGCAACAGCATTGGCTGGACGTTCGGCAGCATCGGCCCGCTGCGCCTGGGCATGGCGGTGTTCGCCGGATTGGCCGTGCTCTTCTTGGGGCACTGGCTCAGCCTGGTACAGTCAGAAGACGAACGATAAGCAAGTGGATGTGTGCCAGCCACCGGCAGGCGGCCTCTGCCAGGGCAGGCGTTTGAACAAACAAGCTCGTTTCCAGTAAAAAAAGAGGCAGGATTATGTTCCGTATCGAATCACTCCTTTCTGCACGCTTGTTTCTCTCGCCGCAGCTCCATGGGCAGCGGATCTACTTCATCTCCAATCTGAGCGGGCACCTGAGCCTGTATGCAATGGATCACGGGGGCAGCGTGCCCGAGCCGCTGCTGCCGCCCAACATCGCGCTGCAGAACCCGGATCTTGTCGGCGGTAGGTCGTTCCAAGCATTCCCCAAGCTGGGCAAAATTCTGGTGATGCTGGACCGCGACGGCGACGAGAACTACCAGCCCATGCTGATCCCGCTGGAGGGCGGCTTCCCCGAGCCCGCTTTTGGCAGCGAGCTGGATAACACACGCGTTCACATGACGATGACAGACATGGACAACAACATCGTCTATATCAACGTCGAGTCTCGTGAATCGCCGACCCAGGTGAGCTACCGCGCTCACGTTGATACGGGCAAGCTCGTGCGGCTGGCAGAGAGCATGTATGGCGCGTACCCTGGTGCGAACAGCAAAGATCACCGGCGCGTGGTGCTCATTGACAGTTACACCGTCGGCGATTCGACCGGGTTCCTGTGGGATGAGCGCGACGGTGAAAAGAAGCTGCTGTACGGAACGCCGCTTGAAGAACGCCAGCCGGGCCAGGAAGTGCCGCTGACGGGCATCAATGCGATGGAGTTCACTGAGGATGGCTGCGGTCTGCTGGTTACCTGCGCGATCTATCAGGATACCTACGGCCCGGCCTACTTCGATCTGGAGAATCCCCAGGCAGGCTTCCAGGAAGTGCGCATGGAGGGTGTCGTTCACGAAGGCTCGGGCGAGATGGAATATCTCTTCCACATGAAGGACAACCACTATGGTGTTTTATTCAACATCGACGGCTGCTCGTGGATCTATGAGGCGGCGTTCGATCGCCCCGCGCTGACCCTGAGGCTGTTGCGCCCGCTGGTAGGTCACAAGGCTCCGCTGACCGGCGGCAAGTTAGAAGCCCTGGATTACGACAAGGCCGGCGACCGCTTTGCCCTTTCCTTCTCTACGGCTACATCGCCCACCCAGATCTATACGATTGAGGGCGCGGATCGCAGCAAGGTTGTGATACATACCCGCGAGCGCGTGCTGGGCATCGCTCCCGAACTGCTTTCGCCCGGTGAGGATGCCTCGTACACCTCGCACGATGGAACGCGCGTTTCGGCGCGCCTGTACATGCCTGCTGAATCGCTGGGCTTCACCGGCAAGCGCCCGGTGGTCTTCTATGTCCACGGCGGGCCACAAGGCCAGGAACGCCCCGACTTCGCCTGGTTCTCCATGCCGCTGATACAGTTCCTCTCGCTCAACGGTTTTGCTGTGTTCGTACCGAACGTGCGCGGAAGCACCGGCTACGGCCTCAGCTATACCAAGCAGGTCGACCGCGATTGGGGCGGGCAGGATCGGCTGGACCATGTTCACGCCTTCCAGCACCTCTCGCAAGACCCGCGGCTCGATACCTCGCGCGCGGCGGTAGTCGGGCGCTCCTACGGCGGCTACATGACCCTCACGCTGGCAGCCCGCCACCCTGAGCTGTGGTCTGCGGCGTGTGACATGTTCGGCCCCTTCGACCTGATCACATTCGGCGAGCGCATTCCTGAAACCTGGAAGCCTTATTTCAAGATTGCCCTGGGCGACCCGGTAGAAGACCGCGAATTCCTCATAGAACGCTCGCCGCGCACCCACATCGACAACGTCTCCTGCCCGATGCTGGTGATCCAGGGCAAGAACGATCCGCGCGTGGTTGAGCGCGAGTCGCACGATCTGGTCGAATACCTTCGTGGCCAGGGCAAAGAGGTGGAATACCTGATGTTCGAGAATGAAGGTCACGATGTGCTGAAGTATGAAAACCGGGTGCGCTGTTACACAGCCATAACCGATTTCTTCAAGAAATATCTTAAACCCTAGTATGCTTGCGATGTCGTCCCCGAAAAGCTCGGGGACGACATCGCAACAAGGAGTCTCCTTTGCCCTGGAACTTGCACGGAACCATTGCGCAAGACGGTGATCTGGCTCAGCTCGTTGGGCTGCGCCACAAACACTTCATTATCAGGCTGAAAGCCGGCGGTGAGTTTCAGAGCCACCGCGGCGTGCTGAAGCATGATGACATTATCGGCAAACCGTGGGGCAGCCAGATTGTTACCCATAACGGCTCGCCTTTCTTCCTGATGCAGCCCTCACTCGCGGACCTGGTCCGCGAGATCAAGCGGGTAACGCAGATTCTGTACCCCAAGGATATCGGCTATATTTTGATGACGATGGGCGTGGGGCCGGGTATGCACGTTCTGGAGGCAGGCACCGGTTCTGGCGGGCTAACATCCGCTTTCGCGTACGCGGTTGGCCCGCAGGGGCACGTGACCACCTACGAGGTGCGCGAGCAGATGCAGACCCTCGCGATTAAGAACCTGACTCTGCTGGATATGCAAGACCGTGTTACTTTCAAGCTGGGTGACGTGGCAAACGGGTTTGAGGAGCGCGGGGTCGATGCCCTGTTCCTCGATCTGCCCAACCCGCACGAGTACATGAGCAAGGTGCGTGAGGCGCTGAAGCCAGGCGGATTCTTCGGCTGCATTCTGCCAACCTTTAACCAGGTGGAGCGGCTGCTGATTGCCCTGCGGCACAACAAGTTTGCCTTTATCGATGTGTGCGAGATCCTGCTGCGCTACTACAAACCCGAGTCCAGCCGTATTCGGCCAACCGACCGCATGGTAGCCCATACAGGCTTCCTCATCTTTGCCCGCCCCGTGGTCGTTGACGAGCAGGTGGCAAACCGCGCGCTGATGAAGGAAACCGGCATGATTTCGGAAATTGAGCCCGCGCCAGAGGAAGCGTTGGACGATGAGGTGATCGTCGATGATACATCCGCGTTGGGACACGAGGAAATGCCCTAGAGGGGGCTGTACGTTGTGCGTGGTGATCTCAATCAGCTAACCGAGGCGATAATCGTGGAGCGCTTGCGCGAAAATGCGCAGGATCACGGTGCTGCGCGCTATACAGCCTTGCGTCCTGCCTCAGTGCTTATTCCGCTTCTGTGCCGCGAAGGCGGCTGGCACATTCTCTACACCCGCCGGACAGAAACGCTTACCAGCCACAAAGGGCAGGTATCTTTCCCCGGCGGGGCAGCAGATCCCGGCGACCCCAGCCCGGAGATGACTGCTTTACGGGAAGCACACGAGGAGGTCGGCTTGCAGGCGGCGGACGTAAAGCTGCTGGGCACGCTCGGCAGGCGGCCAACCATCAGCCAGTTTTTGGTAACGCCCGTGGTCGCACGCATCCCCTGGCCGTACAATTTCCGGCTCTCGGTGGATGAAGTTGGCCGGGTGTTTACCATCCCGCTCGCCTGGCTGGCTGACTCAAGCCACCGCGAGGAGCGCCCCCACACGGTGCCCGGGGGATACTACGAGAAGGTAATCTACTATGAACCGTACGATGGAGAGATCCTGTGGGGCGCCACCGCCCGCATCACTGTTGATCTGTTGGAAGTGCTGACCGGATAGAGCAAGAATGCCTCACCCGTGGGTGGTGCTTTTTCCCGGCAACCAAAAAATCGGCCCGCACTTGGGCCGATTTTTTGGTGATGCAAGATACTTCGCAGGGGAAGTATCGGTTTACTCTTCGTCTTCTTCGTCCTTCTTGCCGCGCTCGATAACCTCAGGCTCAGCGCCTTCCTCGGTCTCAACCACTTCTTCCACTTCCTCAGGAGCAGCGCCGGTAGCGATGACAACAACTTCGTCGGCGGGGGTGAGGACAACGACCTTATCACTGGTATTCAAATCACTGACTTTGATCGAGTCGCTAACGCCAGTGAGGACAGAAATATCCACTTCGAAATGCTCGGGCAGGTCATTCGGCAGGGCTTCAACTTCAACCTGCGACATGTTGGTGACGATGACGGCGCTGAAGTCTTTGACCGCGGGGGCCACGCCTTGCAGCACAATGGGAACCATCGCGCGGATGGTCTCGGTCAGCGACACGACCTGGAAATCGACGTGCAACAGGCTGTTGCGCAGGTAATCCTTCTGGCGCTCGCGCACCAGGGCGGCGTGTTGGGCGCCTTCCAGATCAATAATGACGACGGTGGAAGGGGTGATCGAACCGAGAACGAGCGACGCATCATGCGCATTGAGCGCGATCGTGATCGGCTCGAACTTGTGCCCGTACAGGACGGCGGGGAGGAGTCCCTGGCGGCGAACGGTTTTCACATGCTTGCCAACCACGTCACGGCGGGTGGCTTTCAAAACAATCTTGTCCATTACTCTTTATCCTTTGAGTGCCTCTCACCTCTCAACGGAGGTTACCTTCACTCGATTGGGTTTTCCGGATACAAACGCATCCGATTGGTAACTGCTCAGCTGGGTCTGGTTTTTGTGTGTTTGGTGAGGGAGTTGCGCAGCAACTCCCTCACCAAACACACAAAAACCACTAAGCGATAACAGTCACTTCGATTGATTACTGCGGGGAGGAATTTTAGCCTTTCTTGCCGATTCCGTCAAGAGAAGGGCTGTAAACTGCCAGGAATGGAGGTCTACCCTTGACAATTCTTAATGGAGGATTGAAAATGACGAAGCAATTATTCGAAAAGTTCAGACAAACGTGAAAGATAATCCATTGATGGAGGAATTGAACATGTTCAGAAACAAAAATACCACCGGGATTTCCACCTTCCTGGCCGCGTTGTTGATTGGAATTATTCTGGTGGGGTGCACGAGCACGCCGACTGTGGTCGTGCCGCCTACGCAGGATATCCCGTCCATCCGTACCGAATCGGCGGCAACCGTCATCTCGAAGCTGACGATCGAAGCGGCGTTAAACCCGAGCGCCACCGCGGCAGCCCCCATCGTCGTCACTGCCACGCCAGAGCCGGCGACGTCCACCCCTGAGGCGCCTGCCGCCTCGCCGACCGCTACGGTGGCTGTGGGCGTTCTGCCCACCAATACCACCGCACCGGTCACCGGTGGCGGCGTAAGCAGGCCGATCCCCACAGCAACCCGCCGTTCTGGCCCCGATCAGGTGCAGTACCTTGGCCAGGACCCACTCGACGCGACAAAATTCTCGCCGGGCAACCAGTTCGATGCTAAGTTCACCTTCAAGAACATCGGCACATCCACCTGGTCGACTGATTATGATATGCGTTTTGAGCGCGGCACGAACCTGGCGGAAGGCCAACCTAAGCATATTCCATTCACTAAGTCTGTGGCCCCTGGAGAAACGGTTACCCTGATCTTTGACGCCGTGGCCCCACCCGATGCCGGACGCTACACCAGCTACTGGTCGCTCATCAATGGCAACGGCGATATCTTCGCCGAGTTCTTCCTGATTATCGACGTCCAGTAAACTGGATCACCCCAACAGAAAACCGCCGCGATCTACGCGGCGGTTTTCTGTTGGCAGATGCTACCCCTGCGCGGCAATTGCCAGCGCCAGCCAGATGCCGTAGATGATCGACCCGGCACCGAACAGCCAGAGGAAAATATCCACCGCTTTGAGGGTTTTTTCCGAAGGGTTCAGATCCAGTAGGATGGAACGCATGCCAACCAGCGCGTGCGAGACGACGAAGATCAGGAAAACGATCTCCATGGCAACAACCCACGGGTTCTGGAAGTAAGCGACCACTTCTGCATATGTGAGCAGGCCACTCGGAGCCGCCAGATGATTGACGACCAGGTGGATGCCCATAATGACAACGATCAGCAGCCCGGCCACGATCTTGTACAGCCACAGCCAGGTGCCTTCACGCGGTCTGCGAATTGCGGGAGTTTCAATCATGGCTGCCTCCTATGCGCCGAACATTTTGATCGCGAAAACGACCGTTGCCGCTACCGCGATAACCATGAGGCCCACGAACAGCGGTTTGTGGATGTTGGTGGCGATGCCAAAGCTGGTGAGAGCAATGCGGATACCGTTGAGGCCGTGGATTAGCGCCCCGGCGATGACGAGCATTTCGCCAATCTGGATCAGTGGGGTATGCGCCAGTTCTAGGAAACTGTCGTAAGCCTCGGGCCCTTGCGCTAACTTACTCAGGATGACCAGGTGCATCCACAGGTATAGCGTCAGGCCCAGCGCGGTAACCCGGTTGAGGATAAATGCCCATGTGCTGATCGAGCGGTAGCGCGGGTCGAACCAGCGCCACAGGTTAATGGGAGCAGATTCATTTTTCATAATACTACCTTCCGAATAACTTCTTGATCTTACCGCCAATAACCTTGCGGCGCAGATCCATAATCCGCCAGCCGGGGTCGACGTTTGAGGGGCAGACGGCGGTGCATTCAAACGCGCTGTGGCAGCGCCATACGCCGTTGCTCTGATCGGCGAAGTCGAGCAGCTTGAGATCGCTGTTCTGCGTATAGGCATGCTGGATGCCCGCCAATATTGCCGGGCCGAGATATTCTTCGGTAGTTAGCGCAATTGGGCAGGCGCTGATACAGCAGCCACACTCGATGCAGTCTACCAGGCGCTCGAACTGCTCGCTCTCGGGCGGGTCCTTCTCGTAGCCCAGGTTGGCCTTATTCACCGGCGCCACCTGGCCAAACTGAGCCTGATCCAGCCGCACGTAGAAGTCGCTCATATCCACCACCAGGTCTGCGACCACGGGGAAGTTGCGCAGCGGCTCAACGCGCACCGTGCCGCCGTTCTTGGTCACCTCGCGGATGGGGGTGATGCAGGTCAGTTTCTCTACGCCGTTCACGCGCATGCCGCACGCACCACAGGTAGAGTGGTGGCATGCGTGGCGGAATACCAGGCTGCGGTCGTGGAAGGCCCACACGCGCTCGATGCCATCCAGCACGTACTCATCCGGGTCGACGGTGAGCTGGAAGGTTTGCGTGCGCGGGGCTTCGTCGCCTTTTTTACGGGTTATGATAAAAGTTACATTCCAGGTTTCGGTCATTGCGCCCGCCTCACAGGTAAAAATTGCGGTACGAAATTAGCGGAACGTCTTTGGTGGTGCATTCCGCACGGATGCCCAATTTGGCGCACACTACATCCACCGTCTTTTCCGCCATCGCGCGGCAGGTGGTCGCCTTGCCGCCGGTGATCGTCACCAGGCCGGTAATGCCATCGGTCTCCAGGTGATCAAAGCACTTGAAGGTTCGCGCCAGGCTGCGGCCGCTGTCTCCGCCGCCCACCAGGGGGCGGGCCGACATCCACCAGCCGCGCTGTTTGGTCTGCGCCACGGCAGGCACCAGCGCCACCGCGCTGCGGTACATCTCTTCCACCTGCTCTTCGATGATGGGGATATAATCCACGTCCTGCACCTCGAAGGAGGTGGTGCCGATACATACCATCCGCCGCTGCGGGATGAGGATATCGCCATCGGCGGGCGGGATGAGCCGGTTGAGCGTGCGGTTGATCAGGCGCTTATCGTAGGCCACCATCACGCCAGGGGTGGGGATGACCGAGACGGAGGCTTTGGCCATGTCGGTGATCTGCCCGGCCCACGCGCCTGTGGCGTTGACCACCATATCGCCGCGCAGATCGTAGTGCTTATCGGTTGTGCGATCCCACACCTGCACGCCCACCACGTTGCCCTTACCGTCCAGCACCATACCGGTTACTTCGTGATACGGACGGAATTCAGATCCGTTCTTCTTTGCGGTAGCTGCGAAGGCGAGCGCCAGCCGCAGCGGGTCGAACGCGCCATCCGGCACGGTGTAGACCGCCAGCGCGCTGGGAGTCATGTTTGGCTCCATCTCCAGCGCCTTTTTCACCGGTATCTTCTCGATGGGGATGCCGCACTGCTGCGCGCCGGCTTCAAAGAGCGGGGCGTACTCCAGGTCGCTCTCTTCCAGCGCCACGAAGAACCCGCCGTTGAACTCGATGCACTGCGCGGCGATTTTGCGCAGCAAGATATTCTCTTCGATGCACTCCACCGCCGAATCCTGGTCGTGGACGCAGTAGCGCCCGCCTGAATGCAGCAAACCGTGCGTGCGCCCCGAGGTGCCCGAGGCAATCTCGCCGCGTTCTAGCACCGTCGCGTGCACGCCGCGCAGCTCCAGATCGTGGGCCACTGCGCATCCGGTAAATCCGGCCCCGATCACAATCGCATGAGGTTTTTCTCTGGTCATAAGATAATCCTGTTTGGGTTTTTGCACCATAGAAGATGGGAGATAGCATCTCCCATCTTCTATGGTGCAAAAACCCATTGATGAAATTAGACTTCTACCCAATCGAACGTTCTTGTCACCGCTTGCTTCCATTTCTCGTAAAACGCATCCGCTTGCGACCGGTCCATCTTTGGCGTCCACTCCGCGTCGCGCTGCCAGTTGTCGCGCAGTGATTGGAAATTGGGCCAGAAACCGAGCGCCAGCCCAGCGGCATAGGCCGCGCCGAGCGAGGTGGTCTCGGAGATGCGCGGTCGCACCACCGGCACGTTGAGCAGATCGGCCTGGAACTGCATCAACAACTCGTTGGCGACCATGCCGCCATCTACTTTCAACGCATTGAGCTGGATGCCCGAGTCCTTCTCCATCGCTTCCAGTACTTCTCGGGTCTGGTAAGCGGTTGATTCCAGCACGGCGCGGGCGATGTGCCCGCGGTTGATGTAGCGTGTGAGGCCCACCAGCACGCCGCGCGCATCGGAACGCCAGTAGGGGGCGAACAGGCCAGAGAATGCCGGCACAAAGTAGATCCCGCCATTGTCATCCACGGTGCGGGCCAGCGGCTCGATATCCGAGGATTTGTCAATGATGCCCAGGTTGTCGCGCAGCCATTGCACCAGCGCCCCGGCGATGGCAATCGATCCTTCCAGGGCATACACAGGCGCCTGATTACCGATCTTGTAGCCCATTGTGGTCAGTAGGCCGTACTGGCTGGGGATGAGCTGCTCGCCGGTGTTCATCAGCATAAAGCAGCCGGTGCCATAGGTGTTCTTCGCGTCGCCGGGGTCGAAGCAGGCCTGCCCAAACAGTGCCGCCTGCTGGTCGCCCAGATCGCCTGCCACGGGGATACCTTCCAACAGACCGGTCGCGTAGCCATAAATCTCGGAGGAGGAGAGAATGCGCGGCAGCATCGAGCGCGGAATGCCCATGATCTCCAAAATCTCCGGCTCCCAATCCAGCGTTTGCAGGTTCATCAGCATGGTACGCGAGGCGTTGGTCGGGTCGGTGACGTGGATGCCGCCGCGCGTGCCGCCGGTCAGGTTCCAGATTAGCCAGGTATCCATGTTTCCAAAGACCGCGTCGCCGCGATCTGCTGCTTCGCGCAGCCCATCAACGTTATCCAGCATCCATTTGATCTTCGGCCCCGAGAAGTAGGTTGCAAGCGGCAGACCCGTCACTGCGCGGAAGCGATCCTGCCCACCCTGCTTACCGAACTCGTTGATGATCGTATCTGTGCGGGTATCCTGCCAGACGATCGCGTTATAGTAGGGCTGGCCGGTGCGGCGATTCCACACCAGGGTGGTTTCACGCTGGTTGGTGATGCCCAGCGCCACGAGATCATCGCGGGTGATGCCAAAACGGCTCAACGCGCCCTGGATCACCTCTTTGGTTCGCTCCCATATCTCCAGTGCATCATGCTCGACCCAACCCGGGCGGGGAAAGATCTGCCGGTGCTCTTTCTGCTCCACGGCTACGATCTTGCCACGCGGATCGAATACGATAAAACGAGTGCTGGTTGTTCCCTGATCGATCGCCGCAACGTACTTCGCCATGAATCCCTCCTCAGGAATCCTGAAACCCCTCCAATTGTGGGGCGGAAACCGAATACTCACTCACTACCGAAAATTTGCTTGTAACCAGATTTGAAAATATTATACACTTATCCTATCTTTCGATCGGAGCAATGAACATGGCGAAGAATACCGTCTACCTGCCGTGGGGGAGCAGCACACTTCCGTTGAATCTTCCTGAATCATGGAACATCGCAGGAACGCTGGAGCCTTCCTCGCTGCCGCCATGCGCGGACCCCGATGCCGAGGTGCGCCGCGCACTCGCCGAGCCGGTTGGCGCGCAGCGGCTCGAAGCGCTGGCACAATCCGCGCAGCGGGTGGTGGTCGTGATCGACGATGGCAGCCGCCCGACACCCGTGTCGCGCGTGCTACCAGCGGTGCTGGAGGAACTGGCACGGGCTGGCATCCCGAAAACCGCCCTGACCCTCGTCCCGGCGATTGGCCTGCACCGCGGCATGGAAGCGGACGAGCTTGCCGCTCGCATTGGCATGCCGCTGGACGGGTTGACCTGGGAAAACCCCGACTGCGACGACCCGACTCGCATGATCAACATTGGCACTACCAGCCGCGGAACGCCGGTGTGGGTCAACAAGACCGTCGCCGCTGCCGACCTGATTGTTTCCATCGGCTGTATTGAGCCGCACATCATCGCCAGCTTTGGCGGCGGATACAAGAATCTGGTGCCGGGTGTGGCGGGGCGGGCAACGGTGGCGCATAACCACGCGCTTAACTGCGCGCCGGGCACGTTCAACATGGTCGGGCAGCCGATCGATGGCAACCCCATGCGCCAGGATTTGGAAGAGGCGTCGCGCATGATCCCGGGCAAGGTTTTCATCGTCAACACCATCCTCAACCATTGCAAAGAAGTGGTGCGCGTTGCCGCCGGTGATCCGGTCCAGGCACACCGCGCCGGGGTAGCGGCATCCTCCAGCCTGTACGGGGTGAAGGTTCCGCGCCTGGCCGACGTGGTAATCACCTGCTCGCACCCAATGGATCAGGATTTGCGGCAGGGTGTGAAGGCGCTGGCAAATACCGTCCGCGCGGTGAAACCCGGCGGTGTGATGATCACCATGGTGCGGGCTGAGGAAGGTACGGGTGTGTTTGGGCTGGCGAACCGCAAATTCCTGCTCTCGCGCGGGGTTCTGAAGGTGGTCGCGCCGCTGCTGGTTCGGGCAGTGCCGAAGCTCAAACTCAAAGGCATAGGCGAGGAAGACCGCTTCTTCCTCTATTTCGCCCTGCAAGCCATGATCCGCGCGCGGCTGGTGATGTACGCGCCAACCATCCCCTCGCAGACACAGGAAAACCTGCCCTTTATTGAGTTCGTGCAGCAGCCCGAAGACGCGGTTCGGATGGCAGCGCAGAAATTCCCGCGCGGCGCGGAGGTATTGGTATTCCCCTATGGCGGAATCACTTACCCCGATATGGCGAGCAGCGCCTGAAAGGCTTTTAGCGAAATTCCCCGCACAACCTCGCGGCGGCTGAGAAAATAGAGACCTTTGTGCGTGTGGGTGTTGAGTGTTCCAACACCCACCGCCGATTCATAACCGTACTTCTTCACTTCCCCGGCAATCCAGTCATTGGAAGCCGCGAAGGGATAGGAGAAAGTGACTACATCTACGCCGATCAGATCTTCCAGCGTTTCTTTGGAGCCTTTTACCTCGTCCACAAAGCCAGTGGCGATGGTTTTCAGGTTAGCATGGTTGATGGTGTGGCTGCCAAACTCCCAACCCGCCTCCGCAAGCTCTTGTAGCTGCTCGGGCTTCATGTAACCATACGATTGGCTCTTCTCCAGTGTACCGGTGATGATGTAGGCCGTACCGGTAAAGCCGTATTCTTCCATGATCGGGAAGGCGTTTTCGTACACGCCCTCGTACCCATCGTCAAAGGTCAGCACCACGGCCTTCTCGGGCAGCACGCCGCCCGAGCGGATTGCCTCTGCGACCTGGGCGACGGTGATGGTCTGGTAGCCAGCTTCATACAGATATTTCATCTGCGCGCGGAAATCCGATACGCGAGTGATATAGGCCGTATTGCCCTGGTTGCTGATGTTGTGATACATCAGCACTGGCACGCTCACACGCCCGGCGGTGACCTCTTGCAAGCCCGGCGCAAGGGTTGGGGTGGGTGGAACCGTGGTGGCCGTTGATCTGGGACGTATTGTAGGAGTGCGAGTGGGGGTGCTGGTGCGCGTGCTGGTTGGCTGTGCCTCCAGCGTGGGGAGCAGGACATCTGGGGCGGCGTGCGCCTCTGAAATGGCGTTTCCGCAGCCGGTGAGCAGCAGGGAGGCTGTAATGAGCAAAATTAAGAGCTTTGTCGTCGGCATAATGCCGATTATAACTCTTCTCTATAGGGCAAAAAAATCGTATAATCATACTATCCCGATCTTGTTGCACGGCATAACAGAACAGCACGGCAGCAAGATACATCCGATCGGTCGGCGCGGGAAGCCCTGTGCCGGCGTCGGGCTGCGTGAGCCCGTCGAAAAGTGCCGCTATCCCAATCAGGAGCCGCCGATCTTATGACCCCCTGGAAACAATATCATATTGCGCGTTCCATTGAAGATGCCGTCGCGACGCTGCGTTCCGCAACCGGACCGGTTCTCCCGGTTTCCGGCGGAACCGATTTGCTGTTAGAGCTCCAGCAGGGGCACCATGCCCCCGTGGATACTCTGGTAGACGTTTCTCAAATCCCCGAGATGAAGAAGCTAGAGCTTCGGAACGGGGAAATTTTCATTGGCGCGGGCGTGCCCGTCAGCCAGGTGACCGATTCGCCGCTGGTGAAGCTGCACGCGAAGGCAGTCTCCGAGGCGTGCGGGCTGATTGGCGGGCCGCAGGTGCGCAATACCGCCACGCTGGGCGGCAACGTTGCCCACGCGCTGCCCGCCGCGGACGGTATGATCAGCCTGGTGGCAATGGATGCCCAGGTGACCATCGCCGGGCCATATGGCCTGCGCACCGCCCCCATCCTGACCCTGTTCAAGGGACCGGGCAAAAATACCCTCGAAGTGGGGGAGATTCTGGTCGGCTTCACGCTCGCGGCCATTCGCCCGGGGCAGGCCTCGGCATTTGCCCGCGTGATGCGGCCGCAGGGTGTGGCACTGCCCATCCTCAACCTTTCCGTATGGCTGGATCGCTCGGGTGATATCCTGCGCGATATCCGCATTGCCGTTGGGCCTGCCGGCCCGACCCCGCAGCGTGCGCTTGCTGTGGAAGAGACCCTGAAGGGGCAGGTTTACAGCCCTGAGTGCTTTGCTGCCGCACAGGAAGCCTGGCGTATTGCGATGAAGTTCCGCACCAGCCCGCACCGATCAACTGCTGCATACCGCCATCACCTTAGCGGTGGCTTATTGGAACAGGTTTTGACCACGGCCTGGGAACGGGCCGCAATGCCCGTACAGGCTGCACAGGTATAGGAGGCGGTATGAGCGAAAAACTTATGATTAACTTGACCGTAAACGGCAAGGCGTATTCCGCTGCCGAAAAACCCGGCGAGATGCTCTCGGATCTGCTGCGATACCGGCTGGGTCTCACCGGCACCAAGATCGGCTGTAACGAAGCTGAATGTGGTGCGTGCACGGTGCTGGTCGATGGGCAGCCTGTACTCTCCTGCACCTTCCCCGCGGTGAAAGCGTCAGGCCGCGAGATTGTTACGATCGAAGGCCTGGCCGAATGGATGGAGAACGGAAACGAACGCTCGGCCAAACTCCACCCCTTACAGGATGCCTTCATCCAGTATGGCGCGGTGCAGTGCGGTTTCTGCATCCCCGGCCAGATTATGACCTCTTACGCGCTGCTGCTGCGCGATAAAGACCCCTCCGAAGAAGCGATCAAACACGCGCTGAAGGATACGCTGTGCCGCTGTGCCGGGTATCCAGCCATCATCGGCGCCATCCGCGCGGCGGCGAAGGCCATGCGCACCGGGCAGCCGGTGGAGCCGCCGATCGTGGCGAACTCCGGTGCGGCGCGCCGATTTGCCGGGACTTCTCGCCCTCGCCCGGATGCCGTGGCGAAGGTGACCGGCGAGGCCATCTACACCGACGATATCCATTTTGAGGGCATGCTCCACGCGCGAGTCAAGCGCGCCATGGTACCGGCGGCAATTGTGAAGAGCATCGACGTATCGGCAGCGCGAAACCTGCCGGGTGTCGTCGCCGTGCTGACCGCCGCGGATATTCCCGGCGAGCACATGCACGGCCTGGTAATCCCCGACTGGCCTTCGATGGTTGGCATTGGCGAGCAGGTGCGCACGGTTGGCGATGCGATCGCGATCATTGCCGCCGATAGCCGCGAAATTGCCACCCAGGCGCTTGACCTGATCACCGTGGAATTTGAGCCGCTGCCGGTTGTCAGTGACCCTGTGCAGGCGCGCAAGCCCGAGACCCGCAGCATTCATGCCAGCGGCAACCTGCTCAAACACATCAAGGTCCGCAAGGGCGAGGTGGAGCAGGGCTTTGCCGAGGCGGACGTGGTGATGGAACACACCTTCCACACCCCCATGCACGACCACGCGTTTATCGAGCCGGAATGCTCTATCGCCCGCATCAACGACGAGGGCCGCATGGAGATCTACGTCGGCTCGCAAATTCCCTATTCGGATCGCAACCAGGTGGCCCGCACGCTCGGCTGGCCCGAAGAGCGCGTGCACATCATCGGGCAGCTCATTGGCGGCGGCTTTGGCGGCAAAGAAGATATTGCCGGGCAGATCCACGCCGCGCTGCTGGCGCACCACACCAACCGCCCGGTCAAATTGCTCTACGATCGCCACGAGTCGCTGATCGCGCACCCCAAGCGCCACGCCACGCAGATCAATGTCAAGATCGGCGCGTGCAACGATGGCCGCCTGACTGCTGTGCAGACGGAGCTCTACGGCGATACCGGCGCGTATGCCTCGCTGGGCGAAAAAGTGATGACCCGCGCGACGACGCACTCTTCCGGGCCATACGAATCGCCCAACGTGCAGGCGGACTGCTACGCCATGTACACCAACAATCCGCCCGCCGGCGCTTTCCGCGGCTTTGGCGTGCTCCAGTCGGCCTTTGCCGTGGAGAGCATTATGGATATGCTGGCCGAACGCCTGGGCATGGACCCAGTGGAACTGCGCCGCAAGAATGCCCTGCGCATTGGTTCTGTTACCAATACCGGCCAGCTCCTGCGCGACAGCGTAGGCCTGACGGAATGTATTGAGAAGGTGGACGGCGAAATGCGCCGCGTTGCCGGGCCGGAACCGTTCAAGGTCCGCACGGTGGAAGGCGCTCCACATAAGAAGCGCGCCTGGGGCTTTGCCGTGGGTTACAAGAACACCGGTCTGGGCGGCGGCGCTCCAGATAAGGCCGGGGCCGAGGTGGAACTGTACACTGATGGCACCTTCCAGGTCCGCACGGCATCTGCCGAGCTGGGCCAGGGCCTGCCGACCGTGCTGCAGCTCATCGCGTGTGAGGAACTCAATCAATCGCCCGAGCGCGTGCGCGTGCTGCTCTCGGATACCGATCTAACCCCCGATGGCGGCCCGACCACCGCCTCGCGCCAGACCTACGTCACCGGCAACGCCGTGCGCCATGCCGCCGCGGCCCTGCGCGAAGCGCTGGTCAGCGATATTGCGGAGCATTACGATACCGCGCCAGAATACATCAGCTTCGTGGAAGGTCTGGCGCAGATTCAGAAGAACGGCGGCGCCCCCATCCAGGTGCCTCTCGGGCAGGTGGCTCAGACCATGCTCGACTCTGGGCGCAAGCCGATGTCCGATTTCGTCTACTGGGCTCCGGCGACCAAACCGCTGGGCCAGGGCGGTGATATGCACTTTGCCTTCTCGTTTGCGGCGCAGGCCGCCGAGGTGGAAGTGGACACCCGTACCGGCGAAGTGACCGTCCTGCACGTGATCGTAGCCAACGATGTTGGCTTTGCCGTCAACCCGCTGGGCCTGCAAGGGCAGATCGAAGGCGGTGTGATCATGGGCATTGGCCATACGCTGGTCGAAGAATTCTTGCTCGATGAAGGCCGCGTGATCTCCGACCGGCTGGCGCGCTACCGCATCCCGTCGATCACTTTCACCCCGCAGATTACCTCCTATGTGGTCGAACATCCCACCGCGGATGGCCCGTACGGGGCCAAGGGTGTGGGCGAGATCGTGCTGATCCCGACCATCCCGGCCATCACCAACGCGGTTTACAACGCCACCGGCGTCCGTGTAGATAAGCTCCCAGTCGATCAGGAAGAAATCGCACGGCAAATGCACAAATTCGCATAAGCTGTTTGTGTCTGGAAAATAAAATGAGACCGGCTCTGCCGGTCTCATTTTATTTTCCAGACACAAACACTATTGCCCGTAGGCCCGCTCGTACCAATCCTGGTTCTCGGCCACCCAGCCGGTATAGTCAGTCCACTCATCTCCGATTTTCCACCACGTTAACCCATCGGCTGAGATCGGGCCATCCACGATGTGAACGTAATCGCCTGCTTCCAGTTTCTTTACCACCTGCGCAGACTTTGACGGCTGCTGGCGTACATTCAGCGGTGGGGTTCCGCCCTCCTCAGTGATGAGGTACCAGTCGTCCAGCCGGAAGACGGTGGAGAAGGAGGTCTCGCCGCCAGGGCGCAGGAATGACTGCGTCCACGTCGGGCGGGCGACCGTGCCTGTCGCCAGCCGGTCGCGCCACTGCTCGTCGGTCAGAACGTCGGTGCTCGGCTGCTTGAACTCGTAGTACGAGAAGACACCGCCTTGTGCCACCTGCATGCTGCCATCAATCTCGACCACGACGAAGATGCGATCCACTTTTCCAACCGCAGCTTCCAGCACCTCGTTATTGGCGCCTGCAACCGCCGCGACAACCGGCACCGGCGGAATCACCGGGAAGGATTCGGAATAGCACTCTACCACGCCCAGGCAGTCCGCGATGCTCTCGTAATCCATCGAGTCCAGCGCTTCACCCCTCAGCTCTTTGGCGGCGATGTCGCCGAAGGTTTGAAACTGCTGGCTGAGCCGCCCGAGAATGGGCATCATCCGCCTGATGGGAATCCCAGGTGGGGGCTCTTTCAGGTTGAGTTCGGGTAATTCTCCTGTTAGCAAACCGATTTCCAGGCCTTCACGCAGCAGCCCGGTAATGTAAGCCAGGCGGTAGAATACCTCAGGATTTGGTTCTACGTAGGCGGGTGGCTTTTCAGAGCTCGGGGGACCGCCGCCGCCCAGACCATAGGGCATTTTGTTGTACAGGATCGTGTCGTGCTTTAGCTCGGCCCAAGAACCCAACGCGGTGTTTAATTCCCGGTCAGCCCAGGCAGCGGAACGCATGATGGGCGGGTAGGCTTCTCCCTTGGGTTCGACCTGTGGGAAGAAGCTGTACAGCCAGCCCGAATAAAAACGGTTGAGCCACTCGGCTTCTGGCTGGGCAAAGGCCGCTTCACGCAGCAGGTTCATCTGCCCAGTGTAACCCACGTAACTGGTTTCGCCTGAGGATTGCAGATAGCTCAGGGCTGCTTCAGAGCCGAATACCGCCATCACGTCTGGCCCGGTGGGGAGAAGGCGCTTGTTGTCTGGCGTTCCGACCTTATCATAGATCAGGTTCTGCATGATGGAGCCGTCGAAGGTGAAGCGCTGGCCCATCAAGCGCCAGTCGCGGGTGGCTTCCAGTTCGATCGTGCTGTTGAGAAAGGTCGAGTTGATCTGCGGGGCGGGAAGCAAATTAACCGAGGCGAGGAAGGTTTGCCATTTGCCCTCGTCCGCCAGATCGGCAAAATCTGCATCCGCGCCGTAGATAGGGTCCATCAGGGCGGCGAGCTGGGCGGGGCCTGGGTCATCCGAGGGCCCGATGACGAAATCCAGCGCGGTGTCAACCTCTTTCCATGTCTGGGCGGCGCCTTCTGCATCACGCAGCGCCATAGTAACGATCAGCGGCATGCGAGAGGGCTTGTAGCTAACGTTGGTGGGATCCGTCAGCTTGAACGAGACACGCCCGAGCCACGTCATGCCGCGGAAATAGTCTTCCAGGACAGCTTCACCGGTGTAATGGCCTACGGGTTTGTATGCGGCGTAATCATCCTCAAAATTGGGGATCAACGCCGATTTTTCACGCCCGTTGGCAGCACGGATCTGCGCGAGCTGCGGCTCGATGCGTGCAAGCAGGTCGGCGGGCAGCTCGGCCTTTGGATCAAACAACCGCAGCGCGACGGCGAGGTAGCCTTCTGCCAGTTTTGTATCTTCGGCCAGCGGCGTGCCTTCCGCGTCATACGATTGCACCTGCTCGAGCAGCATGCGCATCAGACTCGCCATGCGGAGTTTGAACACTTCGCGCTCCAGCGATTTGAGCGCTTCATCAAAGGTCACGTGCAGTGCGTGGTAAGCGTGGTCGGTGGTCAGATAATAGGGCTGGCCCTGCTGGTCACCTACCTCAAAGCGGATATCCTCGAACTGCTCTTCACCGGTCGCCAGCACAGTAAAGCCGTTCTGCCCTAGCAGAGCAGCCTGCTCGTCGGTGAGGCCGTCGATTACCCTGGGGTTTTCGACTTTGCTCAGGTTAACCGGCAGGTTGAGCGCGCCGTTGTAGGTGGTCACTTGCCAGCGGACCTGCTGGACAGGACCAATGAAGCCCACCCCGCTGCGCATCAGCTCGTTTGTCTCGGCGGGGGGCACGGCGTTCACCGGCGAGCTGCCGTCCGCAGTCGGTTTTGCCGCCTCTGTTTCCGTAAGTGGTTGGGGGTTCTCCGACGCGCCGGTTGGCTGGACGGGATCAGGCACGGCCTGGGTTTGGGCCGGTGGGGCATCATCGGTTGAGGGTGGGCGTGTTGGCTCTATACCTGGCGTCGATGCCGTCTGGCAGGCGGCCAGAAGGATCAGGGCGAGCAGGCAAGCAAGTACAGCAAGCAGCGGTCTGTTTTTCATTGCGGGTCTCCGGGGAACAATGAAGCTGTACAATTATTTTACAACAAAACATGGGCCGCCTGGCCCATGTTTTGTTGTAACAAAGCCTAACCGCTACTGGAGTGTCACGCCGCAGATGGTGACTACCGAGGTGTTCTGCTGATCCGCAGGGCAGACGGCGTAACCGTGGCTCTGGCCCGCCAGCGGGGCGAGCATGCGCAAAGTTAGATAAATCGGCGATACGCCGCACACGTTATTGGCATCCTGCACACGCTCGATTGCCCTGTAGAAACCTTCTGCATCACCGGCGCACATGGCGCGGATCAGTTCGTCGTCAGCCCCTTTTAGCAACATGAGCTTGCCAGGGTCTACTGGCTCGCCGCCGAAAGCCGGGCCGACGTGTGCCAGATCACCGGCGGCAATCACGATCACATTGCGGCCCGCGGTTGCCTCGCGCAGCACTTCTAGCACCCGGTCCCAATCTACGCTGGTTTCCAGCTTGCTCCCGTTTGGCCCGAGCGAACCGGTTAGCACCGGCACCAGGGCAATCGGCGCTTCTCCGCGCAGGTGATGGAGCCATACCGCCGCCAGTTCGATAGAATGCTCGCGGCGGTGGTGCAGCTCGCCCGCGTAGGCAATTGGCCCAACCGCCTCCGCGAGCTTATCGACAATTGCTACGTCGGTGGGCAGCACGCCAAAAGGCGTGGCATAGTTCTGGCGGGTGAGCGAGATGGGGTATCCTTCGGAAAAATGATCGGTTCCAAAAATAATGGCGAGATCTGCTTCGCGCACGGCCTCCGCCGAAGCCCCCCACACCTGGGCATAAACCGGACCGCCGCGATCGTAATCGATGTGCGGGCTGATAATTCCGCGAACGCTGCCCACCGGCTGCACGCCGCCGTTCAGAGAGTCGTAATAGCCCTGTAAATATGCCCGCAGCTCCTCCCGTTCCTTCGGATAGGCGTGCCCGGCGCTGGCAGGGGTGCGGAAAGGCGCGGCGCGGAACTGCTTCTGGGCATCCAGCCGCGCTTGGGCGGTTCGCTCGTTATCGAGCAGGAGCGCATCGTCCAGCGCCTCGATCATCTCATCGATGCGATCGGGTGAGAGAAACACTCCATAGCGCAGGGCCAACGCCCCGCGTAGGGCAGCCCGGTTCCGCGTCCCGTCGCACAGCGCCAGCAGCGGCACCATCGGCTGAGGGACCAGCAGGTTCTTCTCGGTCAGTTCCAACGGATCGCGCAGGTAGAGGTAGGTGGCGCCCTCATATTCGATTGGTTGGGTGTCGATCAGGCGCAGTTTGGGGGTGTCAGAATCGGACATTGTCCCTCCTATTCGCTCATTGTACACGATCTGCGAAGAACGCCTCACCCCGACCCTCTCCATTTTGCAAAACCGGCAAAATGGAGAGGGTGCCTGTTATAGATAAGAATGTTCTAAAAAAGTCACCCCTCTCCAGAACTTGCCGATCGGCAAGTTCTGGAGAGGGGCCGGGGGTGATGCGTTGTTCTTTACTTTTCGATTCGCGGCGCCAGCCAGAGTGCGCGGTCCTGTTCAGAAGAGCCGTTTGCCAGCACCGTGAGAATGAAGCGAACATCTTTGCCCGCCAGGCTGCTCAGATCCACATCTACCGCCCGGAAGGCTTCATCGTAGATTTCCGACCAGGTGGCAAGGGTTGTGATGGGGCCTGAGCCAATCTGATAATCGAGCTGGAATTTCACATCGCACTTTGTGGCGGAGCGCGCGCAGCCGATCACCGCGCGGAAATGCGCGCCGTTCTCAACTTTCATGGTCGGGTACGTACCGCGGATCACGCCGTCGGTGATCATCTGCGGGTGCACGTATAGGGCAGCTTCATCATCCACGTAGCCCGATTCAAGGGTGGGTTTCTCCACCTTCATCACAAAGCCGCGGCTGTCATTCTCGGGGCTGGGGCAAGCCAGGCGGCCTGCACCCGTGCCCCATTCGGCCGCGCAGTAGTTGGCAACCATGTTGTACGGCAGCCCAACCTGGGCGGTTTTGACGCGGATATCAACGTAGAAGGGCACGCCCGTTTGCCCGAGTCCAAACAGCAGCCCGCCGGCGTCGCGGAGCTTCCAGTTTCCGCGGTAGCTGCCCTCGGCATTCGGAGCAGTCATAGGGATAGAAATGTCGATCACCTGGCCTGGGGCAACGGTGCCGGGCAGGTCCACCACCGTGGTCGCGCCGAGCGAGTCGCCGGAGACAAACACCACGTCAAAGGCGGTGGTCCAGGTGCAAGCGCCGGTGTTTTTGATCCGCCACGTTTTCACGAAACTGATGCCGGGGGCGAACTGTGTACCGTCAGGGACGGTCACATCCGCCTCGAACTTGGCGAGGTTGCAGGCGAGCGCGGTTGGCGTGATCGTTGGTGTAGCCGTCGGTGGGCGGTTGGTTGCAGTGGCGGTCGGCGGCACGAGCGTGGCGGTCGGCGGCACGAGCGTGGCGGTCGGCGGTACCTGCGTCTCCGTGGGCGGCACATTGGTCTGCGTGGCCGGGAGCGTCGCGGTTGGTGGCTCCGGCGTGGCAGTGACCACGATCACCTGCGGGGTCTGCGAGGCGGCGGCGACCTGCGTTTGCAGCCGGTCGATCTCCTGCTGCATGGCGGCGGCGGTAGCTGTCGACTGCACAGCCTGGACGATCTGTGCCTGCTGGGTGGCGGCCTGCGCGGCTGGGTCAAATCCGGTCTGCGGGACGGATGGTGTGCACGCGGCGAGCATCGCTGCCGCAAGGATGATAACGATAATGGTGAGGGTAACTTTCTTATTCATTGGGCCGACTCCTGGTGGGCGGTTAAGTGCTGTTGTTTCTTCACCAGTAAGACGACAACCGGGCGGTTCTAGTTCCAAAACTTCGCAACCAGATCTGGTTTATGATGTGTTTTGTGGCGGTGTCGCAGTACAACACCGCCACAAAACACATCATAAACCACGGAAGCAGTCCTCGTTGCCGGTTATTCAGGGCCGGGGAAGCTGTCCAGTGGCATGATTGTTTCGGGGTTGGTCTCGATGATCTCCGCTTGCAGCGCGCCGCGCGAAAGCTCGCGCAGGGCAGCCTGGAACGCCTCGAAGTGCCACACGGCGAAGCGGGCCGTCAGGGTAACGTCTGCGCCGAAGTCCTGATCCAAAATCTGGCCGTGGTTGGCATCGACCAGCAGCTTGACGCGCTCGAACAGGCTGTACTCGCACGCTAGCATGGCGGTGTGGGTGGGGATCTTCTCGGCGCGGGGCAGCACCGCCAGCACGGCTTTCACTGCGTCGGTGTAGGCATGTACGAGCCCGCCCGTGCCCAGCTTTGTGCCGCCAAAGTAGCGGGTGACGACCACGACAATGTCTCCCAGGCCGCTGCCCTGTAGCACGGTCAGTGCCGGGCGACCTGCTGTGCCAGAAGGCTCGCCGTCATCCGAGCTGTGGGCGGTGACGGATGGCCCGTAGCCGATCAGGAAGGCCGGCACATTGTGCGACGCATTCGGGAACTCCGCGCGGATGCGGGCGATAAAGGCGCGCGCCTGCTCCACGCTGAAAACTGGGGCGGCAGTGGCGATAAAGCGCGAGTTGATCACTTCGATCTCGGCGCGCGCTTCTTGTGCGGGGATGGGGTAACGCTTTGCGCTCCCCCTGGTCGTGGTATCATCGGACATAGGTTAAGTATACGATCAAAGAAATAAACCGCAGAGAGAAGAACAAACTGAGCCGCAGAGATCTGTGGTAAATCTCTTAAATTGGTGGCGTATGAAAAGAGGCATTGATTACATCGGCGTTGGGGTTGGCGCGATTATTGTCAACGAGCGCGGCGAGCTGTTCCTCGCCCGGCGCGGACCGCTGGCAAAGAATGAGCGCGGGCTGTGGGAGTTCCCCGGCGGATCGGTAGAGTTCGGAGAGCGGCTGGCGGATGCGCTGCGGCGCGAGATCATCGAGGAGTATGGCATGGAGATTGCCGTGGGCGAGCTGCTGGACGTGGTCGATCACATCTTGCCAGACGAGGGCCAGCATTGGGTTTCACCAACCTACATCTGCCGCCCGATTTCCGGCGAGCCGTGCATTATGGAACCGGGCAAATGCACCGAGATCGGCTGGTTCGCCCCAGACCAGATGCCCGCGGATCTGACCGTCATCAGCCGCGAGAATCTGGCGCATTACCGTCGCAATTTGGGCGGTTAGTTCGCTAAATCCGAGTCGTACACGGCTTCTGGCAGGTGCTCCGCGAAGTGCTGCTGGAAGGTGCATTCGGCGGCGTGGTAGCCCTCTTTGATCAACAGATCGGTGTGCTCATCGTAGTCGAGGATGCGCGCAGCGGGGAAGAAGTCGTCCGGCGCGACAATCACCACGTTGACCTCACGGATAGATGCCAGCTCGGGGTCGCCGATGCGCCGACCAATTTCGCCCAGGCGGTTGTAGGCCTGGATCAGGTCCAGCCGCTCGCGGAACGAGGCCAGCAGCGCCCAATCCAGCACCCAGGTAATCGCCTCGGTGAAGCTTTGGGGGAGCTGGTGCTGCCCGGGCGGGGCCACGTAATTGCCATCGCGCCAGGGGGTCATCAGCACGACCACCACTTCCATTATGTCCTCTTTGGAATAGGCGTTGGCGGCATCCAGTGAGACGCCCAGCGGCGTATTCGCGACCACGGCTCCATCCCAGTAGAAGGCATTCGAGCCCGCGTCATGCGTCCAGGGGTACACCAGTGGGATCGAGCAGCTCGCGAGGATGCGCTCCAGCGAGAGGCCGGGCAGCACGTCTGGGCGGATCTCCTGCGAGCCGCGCTTGTAGATGGGCTTGTTGCTGAAGGTCATGCGGCGGCCCGTGCTGACGTTGGTGGCGTTGATCAGCAGGGTGCCGGGCGCGGATTCGATCAGCTCTTGCTTGAGACCCAACCGATGCTCAATCGTGCGGCGCAGCGGGCCGGTATCCAGCAGGTTGGCCCAGCGCCCCAGCCAGGCGGCGCTAATTTTACCCAGCCCGGGCACCATCTCCCACTTGTCGTCCGGCCTGGGTGAGGTTGCGTCCTGCGGTTTCACCTGAGGAAGGGCCACGCCGATGGTGTTCTTGATGATTTTGTTGACCACCCATCGCGCGATGCCGCTCATATATGGCGGCAAACCCTGGATATCGCGCTCGCGCAGGGAACGCCAGAAGGTCACCAGATCGTCGGCTTCCATGCCTTGAATGATCGCCGCGCCATTCACCGCGCCGATCGACGTTCCAACGATGATGTCGGGTTTCCATTCGCCCTGGTGTTCGTCGTTGACACCCGGCTTGTGCCGCTGTGAGAGATACTGGTAGACCCCGGCGTGGAACGCTCCACGCCCGCCGCCGCCTGAAAGAACCAGGGTTCGGATTGTGCCCATGCGCTGCTCCCCTGAACAAAATTCATTACGCCAGTTCCGGTTCCGGGAATGATGGGTAGTTTTTGGCGTTTGTTGGTGCAAAGCACACACAAACAGCAAAAAGTACCCTCATCCTGAAAACACGGAGAATAGTCCGATTGTAGCGAAAAACTGGGCAACCGAGGCTGACAAAAATGCAATCTCCGCCGGTATAATCGATGCTATGACTGCAACGAACCGCCGATTTGCCACTTTTATCACGCCGCATGGCTATGGTCATGCCTCCCGCATCACCGCGGTGATGAACGCTGTCCGCGAAGCCGCACCGGGCACATGCTTTGAGATTTTTACCCGCGTGCCGGTCTGGTTTTTCAATATGTCGCTGCAAGACGGCTTCCACTACCACGACGTGCTGACGGATGTGGGGCTGGCGCAGGCTACCTCGATGGAGGAAGACCTGCCCGAGACGGTGCGGCGGCTGGAAGCGCTGCTGCCCTACCGCCCCGAATTGGTGCGCGATTTAGCCCGGAAGGTAACGGATGCGGGCTGCGAAGCGGTGCTGTGCGACGTGGCCCCACTGGGGATTGCCGTGGCGCGCGAGGCTGGGCTGCCCTCGGTGCTGGTGGAGAACTTCACCTGGGATTGGATCTACGAGGGTTACGTGGATGAAGAGCCGCGGCTGGCCCCGTATATCACCCTGCTGCGCGACCTGTTCGCCTCCGCCGACCACCACATTCGCACCGAACCGGCCTGCACGGATACGCCGCCCGCCGACTTCACCAGTAACGTGGTCAGCCGTAAACCGCGCAGCACGCGCGAAGAGACGCGCCGCCGCCTGGGTGTGGACTCAGGGGCAAAACTGGTGATGATTTCGATGGGCGGCATCCTGACGCAGTACCCGTTCCTGCCCCGATTGGAAAGTGCCGAAGATGTGCAGTTTCTGGTCCCCGGCGGCAGCGAGCACTACGAGCGCCGGGGCAGCCTGGTGGTCATCCCGCACCACTCCGATCTATACCATCCGGATCTGGTGTTTGCCTCGGATGCGATTGTGGGTAAATTGGGTTATAGCACCCTTGCAGAAGCCTACGCGGCGGGCATCCCATATGCGTATATCCCGCGCGCCCGCTTCCCCGAATCGCCGCCGATGGGCAAATATGCCCGTGAGAAGCTGGGGGCGGTTGAAGTTGCAGAGTCTGAATTCTTCTCCGGCGCGTGGATCGACCGCGTGCCCGAACTGCTGGCACAGCCCCACAGGACACCGGAGGGCCCGAATGGGGCGGATCAGATTGCGGCGTATGTGCTGGGGTTATAACCGGCTCGGCTCCATGCCAATGTCACCTGGGGGTTGAAACTCACCAAAGCCCCACCTGCGTGGGGCTTTGGTGACCTTGCCGCGGCTTTAGCCGCCAGGCTGTCGGTAGAGCTCGCTACTTACCCTACGCCACCTCTCCCAGACTTTCCAGTTCAAACGGCACGCCGACCTGCTGGCCGACCTCCTTGAGCCCGCGCACAACTTCAACCATCAAAGGCACGCCTTCTTTGCTGTTGCGGTCATATAGCTCGAACTCTTTTTCGCCGTGGATGTAAATGCGCTCCTGGCCGGCGGCCTTCGGTGCATTTTTCAGGTCATCGAGCAGCGTATCCATGTCACCGATGAACCCTTCCAGCGCGCGGAACGCGTCAACGCGGACGGCGGCGAAGAAGTGACCGACGTTGGAGGGCCGGTCCCAGTGGCCGACGTTGGTGTGCGTGGCGGCACCGGAGAGCGCGCCTGAAAAGATATCGACCAGCAGCGATAAACCGTAGCCCTTATACCCGCGCATCAGGTCGGAGCCACCCAGGGCCAGCAGCGCGCCGCCTTTCAGCACTGCAGAAGGATCGGTGGTGATCCGGCCCTCGGAATCCACGCCCCAGCCTTCGGGGATGGGCTGGCCTGCCTTATCGTACACGGTAATGCGCCCAATCGGCACGATGCTGGTCGCCATATCGAGCACGTAAGGGCGGTTTCTACCCGCAGGAGCGGCCACCGCAATAGGATTGGTGCCGAGGATGGCAGTGCGCCCGTACGTGGGTGCCACCAGCGGTTGCGAGTTTGTAAAGCTAATGCCGATCATGTCATGCGGCAGGGCCATCATGGCATAGTACGCGGCGATGCCGTAATGGTTACTGTTGCGCACCGTCACCATGGCCACACCGGTCTCGCGAGCCTTGTCGATGCAGCGTTTCATGGCGTGGTAGCCGGCCACCTGCCCCAACCCGGTGTTAGCGTCCAGCGACAGCGCGGCGGGCGTCTCGTTGATTACCGCCAGCTTCGCATTCGGGTCAATCAGCCCTTTGCGCAAGCGCGCGCCATAGTAGCTGTCGAGCCGGATAATGCCGTGCGAATCGACGCCGCGCAGGTCGGCGGAGATCAAAATCTCAGCGGCAATGCGGGCATTTTCTTCAGGAACATTGTGGTGGACAAAAAAGCGGACGGCATAGTCCATCAGGTCTTCAGCGCGGTAAATCAATTTCGTCATCGGTTCTCCTCATTTTCGCGGGCAGTGAGAAATATTCAGCTCTCTGGCCCGAGCAGATCTGTATTGATGTATTCTGTGTTATTTGCGATGGGGGGCCTTCGTCCGCCATCACAAATAACACAGAATATCAACACGTATTTCTGATATTATATTCAACAAACAGGGATGCGGTTTCACCTTATCGCATCTTTCGGAAAGAGGTGTTGGATGAAGAGCGTACATCTTGCGTATGGCAAGGAAGGATTGTTGGTAGAAGTACCTGAGGGCGCAGACATAACGGTCATCGAGCCACTGTTCGTGCCCGGACTGGATGATGAAGCGGCTGCGATCCGCGCTGGCCTGCGGAATCCCATTGGATCGCCTGCGCTGCGGGATCTGGTGTCACCGGAGGATACGGTGGCGGTGGTGTTCAGCGATATTACTCGCCCGATGCCCAACGACCGGGTGCTGCCCGTGCTGCTGTCGGAGCTTGCCGAGGCAGGCGTGCGCGATGACGCCATTGTGCTGATTAACGGGCTGGCGACCCACCGGCGGCAAACAGACGAAGAATTGGAAGGCATGCTCGGCGTGGAGATCTGCCGCCGCTACCGAGTCATCCAGCATGATGCCTGGGATGACGCCAATCTTGTCGATGTGGCGCCCAATCACGCCGGGCGGATGGTGCGCGCCAACCGGTTCTACACGGAAGCTTCCGTGCGCATCGTGACCGGCTTTATTGAACCTCATTTCTTCGCCGGGTTCAGCGGCGGCCCTAAGGGCGTGCTGCCGGGCATCGTAGACGCCGAAACGGTGATGGATAACCACGCCCCGGATATGATCGCGCACGAAAAATCAACCTGGGCCGTCACGCAGGGCAACCCGATCTGGGAGGAGATGTACCGCATCGCCCAGGCGACGAGGCCCACATTCTTGCTCAACGTGACGCTGAACAAAAACAAGGAGATCACCGGGGTATTTGCGGGCGATCTGACCGCCGCGCATGTTGCCGGGATGGAGTTCGTGCGCCGCAAGGCCATGCAGCCGGTCAGCGAGCCGTTCGACGTGGTGCTTACCTCCAACTCAGGTTACCCCCTTGATCTGAACCTGTATCAGGCAGTGAAGGGCATGTCCGCCGCCGCGCAGATTGTGAAGCAGGGCGGGGATATCATTATCGCCGCCGAGTGCTGGGACGGGCTGCCCACCCACGGCGAGTATGCCCGCCTACTGCGCGAGGCCGATTCGATTGAAGCGCTGTATCAGCATGTGATGACTCCCGGTTTCCGCAGCCAGGACCAGTGGCAAGTGCTGATTCAGGCCAAAATACAGATGAAAGCTAACGTTCACGTATACGCGGGCGGACTTTCTGATGCAGAACTGCGGGAAGCCAAGGTGATCCCCTGCCGGTCGGTCGAGCAGACTCTGGCGGCGATCCTCGCGCGCCAGCCCCATGCCAGGATCGCCGTGCTGCCGGAAGGTCCGCAGACCGTGCCCTACCTCGCGGGCGAGCGCGTTGCCGGGTAGCTTTGCATGGCGCATCGCAACCAACACCGCTTCCACGGCGATCCTGCTCGTTTTGATATATTGGCCGAGTTCGTTTTGGAAACCTATGGTAACCGTGTCCGCTACATTGCTGACGTTGCGGGCGGGCAAGGCATGCTCACGCGCGTACTCAACAAGAAGTACCACTATGAGAGCGAAGTGATCGACCCTGGCGGGTGGGCGTTAAAGGGCGTGCCGTGCCGGGCGGAGATGTTTTCGCCCGCGCTGGCCTGCTATTATGACTTGGTCATCGGCTTGCACCCCGACGAAGCTACCCGTGCCGTGGCAGAGGCCGCCCGGGTTCGCCCTGCCATCTTGATCCCTTGCTGCAACTTCTGGTCGGAAGAAAAGCTGGGTCGCGACGCTCTGGTGGAAGCGATTGAGGAGGATTACCGCCTGCACGGGGTGCGCTTCATGCGCGTCACCTTCCCGTTTGCCGGTCCAAAGAATGTGGGGCTGGTTTCAGAACCGCCGGAAAACACCTCGTTCTCCATTTGAGAAATCAACCTTTTTACCCATTTCACAGTATCGTTTCTTTGATACAATTTTCCTTGCGATTGGGATACTTCAGACCACGAAACTACTTTCTCAGGTTGCGGCGTTGCGCGCCCTAACCCGTGGCTGTATTATGTAATTCGCCTGGCAAATCCAACATTTCGGCCTTGATGACGGCCATACATTCTAGAGGTAGACAATGACCCATCAATTAAAGCAGCGCGAATTAATCATCGATCTTTCTACAGGTGAGTACCAGATCAACCCAATCGCCGACCAGCGTATCATCGGCCCGGTGGATTACGGCTGGGTGCGTTACCGCGAAGCCGTCGAGGCGGAAAGCCGCCCCGACCCCGCCATCCTTACTTGGGGCGGAGGCCCGCTGGCCGGTTCGCGCATCCCCGGCACGCGCCGGCTGATGTTCTGCGGCTATTCTCCACTGTGGGAGGGTTTTTACACCTCCAGCTTTGGCGGCGGCGCGTTCATTATGCACCGGGTAGGCGTCGATTTCGTCACCATCCGCGGAGCCGCGCGGGAAGACTCGGTTCTGATCCTCAACCATAACAACGGCGAGATCACCGTGCGCCTGGAGCCGATCAACCCGGACGTGATCTGGACCAGCTATGCCGACCCGCAGGGCGAGCGCCTGTACGGATTCTATGCGCTTCAGCAAGCAGTGTACGACCGCTACCACGGCGAATATGAGGGCGACAATGTGCGCGTGTTCGCCGTTGGCCCGGCTGCGCGGAACACCAACCAGGGCATCATTGGCAGCAACCACGTGCGCAAGGGCGTAATCTCACCCATTGAGGATTGGGCCGGGCGCGGCGGGTTAGGCTCGCGCCTGCTGCAAACGCACCACATTGCTGCCTGCATCTTTGGCGGTGATTGGGAAGACCCCGATCTCAAAAACTCCAAAGAGATCGACGGCTACTTCTATCTCTACTACAAGGATTCGATGATCCGTGTCGACCTGGGCGCGACCGAGAAATACCGCTACACGCCCGGCTTCCAGACCGGCGGCACATTCGGCGTCAATATGCATACGATCGAAGATAAGCTGCTGAGCTTTAATTACGGCTCGATCTATCGTACCTCCGACGAGCGTCTGGATCAGGAAGAGCACTTCATCAGGAACCACTACCTCAAGCAGTTTAATGAGGAGATTATCCAGCCGAAGAACTTTGCGCACTGCGGCGAACCCTGTTCGGTTGCTTGCAAGAAGTTCAGCGGCGTATTCAAGAAGGATTACGAACCGTACCAGGCGCTGGGGCCTCTGTGCGGCGTGTTCGATCAGCGTGCTGCCGAGGAATTGAACCACTTTGTGGATGCAGCCGGCTTTGATGCGATCCAGATGGGTGGCACCGTGTCGTGGATTATGGAATTGATCCGCGACGGGGTGATCGACCCGGCGGAATATAATCTGCCGCCCGCCGAAGCGATGGACTTCAACTTCGCCTCGAACCCGCAGCAGTTCGATGTGGTGGAAGGCTCGCGCCGGAATGCGGAATATGCCACCCAGGTCATTCACATGATCCTGTTCGATACAGCGGGCGAGATTTTCCGTGACGGCATTCGCGCGGCGGCGAAGAACCTGGATGAGCGCCTGGGCCTGGTGGAGCCGGGCAAGCGCACGATTGACCGGGCAGTGTTCACCTCGCATGGCGAGAAAGGCGGCCTGACCCCCAACCAGTATTGGGTGCCTGGCATGCTGGGCCCCATGCCGATGATGGGCAAATACTTCGTCTATTACGGCCTCGATTTCCTGCCGCCGCGCGAGCTGGGCGTCCGCTCGGTGCAGCGCATGGTGGCGGAACTGTTCAGTGAGAACACCGGCGTGTGCCGCTTCCACCGCAAATGGGTAGAAGCAATTGTGGATGAAATCATAGCAATCCATTACAATTTCAACGTCGATTACAAAGCCCACCAGTTCGATCTGGCAAAAGCGATCTACGACCAGGAGAACGGGGCGGTGGTATTCTGGGAATCGGAACGCACCATCGACATGGTGTGGAAGTATTTAGAAGAATGGCAGGCGCGCGGCCTGAATGACGCGGCGCTGAGCGATTGGGTTTCTCGCTTCCGCGCAGATAAATGGACCGCTGCGCGTGAATACTGGGAAGAGATGCGCGCGGGCATCGCCGAAGCGTTCGCTGCCGGAGCCAGTGCCATCCCCGATATCGTACCGCCGTACAAGGCGGCCCGGATCGACGTGATGGAACGGACCGGGAAGGACCTGCCTGAAGGTTGGTATGTGGACGAGGATGATATAGAGGGGTAAAGCAAGCATGATCCCGACTGTTCGTGGCGTGCGAAGCGCAGTGAAGCGCGAAGGCGCCGAGCGGTATGTGCTGATCTCACTGATCAGTTTTGCCGCCTCGGTCGTATTCACGCGCCTGTTCTTGCAGCTCACCGGCTACCCGCAGCTTGGCAACAGTGAGCTGCACATTGCTCACGTACTTTGGGGCGGGCTGCTGCTGTTCGTGGCTGCCCTGCTACCGCTGATTTTGGCGAACCGCTGGGCGTATAATGCCAGTGCTGTGCTCAGCGGGCTGGGGGTGGGACTGTTCATCGATGAGGTGGGCAAATTCATCACCCAGAGCAACGATTATTTCTACCCGCCTGCCGCGCCGATCATCTACGCATTCTTCCTGCTCACCGTGCTGCTATACCTGCGCGTCCGCCGCCCGGCGGTGCAAACTCCGCGGCACGAACTATACCGCATCTTCGAGGGGCTGACCGAGGTGCTGGACCAGGACCTTGATCCGCATGAGCGGGCGCGGCTGGAAGCTCGGGTCATGCGCATATCGGATGATACCGATGACCCGAACCTGAAGCGGTTGGCGCATTTGCTGGTCGATTATTTGGAAGAAGAGCAAATGCTGATGGTAGAGCCCGAGAAGAGCTACTTCCGGCGGGTGGGTGAGCGCATTTCACCGCTTTATACGCGCACGGTAAACCAGGGAAGGTTGAAAAGCTTTCTCATTGTTGCATTGGGCGCAATGGGCGTGATTGCGCTGATCGAGTTTGTCGTGCTTGCCATCGCTATTCCGCAGCCTGGCGCGGCGCTGGAACAGATGATCTCACCGCTGGTGACGCGCGGGGAAATTCACAGCGCCCAGGATGCCCTGTGGTTCCTCGTCCGCACCGCGCTCGAAGGGATCACCGGGGTTGCTTTGGTGATCTCGGGTGCGTTGATGGTGCTGGGGCGCGAACGCACCGGCATTCAGATTGCTACCTTCACGCTGATTGTATGGCTGACGGTAATCAACCTGCTGGTGTTCTACCTCGATCAATTCGGCGCAGTGGTGACAGCGCTGGTGCAGTTCTCAATCTTGATGATGCTCGGCTACTACCGCCACCGCTATCTGAAACCCGAACAGACGTAGAATTTATTTGATGATTGATTGGTGTGTTTGTGGCGCGCCACAAACACACCAATCAATCATCAAATAAATTCTAC